>JAVJPD010000447.1:0-2985 GCA_040216475.1 Rhodospirillales bacterium | reverse complement strand
CAGCTTTAACCGGGATGTCGGCTCGATTTCTTGGCATTCGATATTCGGCCAGGCGACGTGATGAAGATAGAGTGAGGAGGGAGCAATGTCGGATCTGTGGGTCCACTTACCGGTCGACGAGCGGAATATTCCGGCGATGACCTTGGCGCCCCGCCCCAAGAGCCTGAAAGGGCTCCGGGTCGGTCTCTTGGATAACGGCAAGGAGTTTTCCAAGGAAGTGCTCGAGGGCATGGCCGAGGTTCTCAAGCGGGATCACGCGGTCGGCGAAATCCGTTTCTGGAACAAGGGATTTCCCGCCAAGGCCGCGCCGTTCATCGACGAAATGGCTGAAGCCAGCGACGTCGCGATCAGCGGTGTCGGTCACTGAGGATCTTCCTCACCGTGGAGCGTCCATGACGCCGTGGCCCTGGAGAAAAAAGGGCTCCCGACCGTAACGTTGATCAGTTGTTCGTTTTTTTCGTTGGGCCAAGCGGTCGCGCGTCAGCTCGACTATCCCGGCTTGCCGATCATCCTGTTGCCCCATCCCATCGGCGACACGGATTTGGACAAGGTTTGTCAAAAGGGCCGCGATGCCGCCGAAGAGGCCGTGCGCCTGCTGACCACGGCCGCCGACGACGTCGCCCAGGAATACATGACCCGCACGTTTCCGATTCCGGAATTCTCCGTACCGAAGTTTTGAGCATGACCGACAATTCAGAAGACCAAATCGCCGATGCCCTGATCCGGCTGCCGGATTCCTTCGACGCCATTCAGGATCACTTTTACGAAAAAGGCTGGACCGACGGCCTGCCCATCGTGCCGCCGACCCAGGAGCGGGTGGACGCGATGCTGGCCGGCATGGCGTGGCGCGATCCGCATGAGGTGCTCGCTCTGGTGCCGCCGGCGCACGGCAAGGCGACGCTGCAGCGGGTTGCGATCAACGCGGTGATGGCCGGCTGCAAGCCCGAATACCTGCCCGTCGTGGTGGCGGCCTTGGATTGCACCATGGACAAACGCTACGGACTGCATCATCGCCAGACCACGACGCACGGCTCGTCGCCGCTGATCATCGTCAACGGCCCCGTCGTTAAAAGACTCAAGATCAATTACGGCGTCAGCTGCTTCGGTTCGGGCTGGCGGGCGAACGGCACCATCGGCCGGGCCTTGCGGCTCTGTCATGTCAATCTCGGCGGCGCGCAGCCGGGCGTGGTCGATTTCTGCCAGCACGCCCATCCGGGGAAATACACGTTCTGCACCGGCGAGAACGAGGACGCCAATCCGTGGGAGCCGCTGCACGTCGAGCGCGGCTTCAAAGCGGATCAAAGCGTCGTCACCGTGGTGCATACCGAGGCGCCGCACAGCATGACCGAAAACATGCGCACCGATCCGGACAGCATCATGGAGGTGTTTGCCGATTCGATGGCGACGCTGGGCTGCAATAATTTGTATTCGCAGGGCGAGCCGGTATTGGCGCTCGGCGTCGAGCACGCCGAGTACTTCTATAAAGGCGGCTGGAGCAAGCACGACATCAAGCAGGCCGTTTACGAGCGCGCCCGCCAGCCGTGGCGCTTGGTCGAAGGGCGCGGCAAGTCGCACGGCCCGTTTTTCCCCGAGGAAGTCGATCAATCCGATCCGGAATCCATGGTGCCGATCATCAACCGGCCCGACGATCTGGTCGTGATCGTGGCCGGCGGCGCCGGCGGCAAGTCCATGTGGTGCCCGACGTCCGGCGCGCAAACCTTGAGCGCCAGCCGCGCTATCGATTTTGGTCCGAAATCGGGGTAGGGTGCCCCGGTCCTTCGTTCGTTAAAACGGTTCGATCATGCCTTCAGACAAACCGACCCTGGCGCTCGGCGAATTCGCCGCCGGGCTCACGTATAAAACCTTGCCCGGGCCGGTGCGCGCCCATCTGGCCAATCTGCTGCTCGATTACTTCCGCGTCGCCGCGACCGGGGAGCGCATGGAATGGAGCCGCTGGGCGAACGAATATGTGCGCATCGCCGGGGGGACGGGCGATGCCTCGGTCCTGTTTTCATCAGACAAAACCGATCCGGCCCGAGCGGCGTTCGTGAACGCGACATACTCGGGCAGCATCGACGCCGACGACGTGCACGTCGGTTCCATGCTGCATCCCGGCTGCGTGGTGTTCTCGGCCGCGCTTGCCGTCGGCCAGCATTTCAAGTTGCCGGGCGACGAGGTTTTGGCCGCCGTCGCCGCCGGTTACGAGGCGATGATCCGCACGGCGGACGTCATTCAGCCGACCCATTTCCGACGCGGCTTTCAAAGCACGGCGACCTGCGGCGGCTTCGGCGCGGCGACCGCCGTCGCCGCCTTGCTGTTCGAGGGCAGCGATGCCCCCAGGCGCATCGCCGAAGCCATCGGCCTGGTCGCCTCGATGTCGGGCGGCCTGGCGCAGTTTTATAAGTCCGGCTCCACGGTCAAACGCATTCACGCCGCCTGGGCCTGTCAGTCGGGCACCACGGCGGGCCTGCTGGCGCGGCACGGTTTTTCCGGCCCCGTCGATATTCTCGAAGGCGAAAGCGGATTCGCCCAGGCCTACGCCGACGCGGCGGATTTCTCAAAAATTCTGAACGGCCTCGGCAAGACCTTCAAGCTGCTCGAGGTTACCGTGAAGGGACACGCCAGCAGCGCGCGCGTGATGGCGGCGGTCGAGGGCATGGCCGAGCTGTGCGCGACCCATCATTTCGGCCTCGGCGACATCGAGGATATCCGGATCGGCATTCCGAGCGTGATCAAGGGGCGCCTGACCATCGGCGATCCCATCGATCTGCAGGCGGCGCAAATGAGCCTGCCGTTCAGCATGGCTTTGGCCGCCAAGCTTGCGCCGAATGCAGGCGCGGGGTTGTCCTTAACGGTCGGCGATTACGTTGAGTCGATGAACGATCCCAATGTGCGCGATCTTTCCAAGCGAATCGAGTGCGAGGTCGATACCGCGATGGACGAGCAGGCCGCCGGCGACTCGGTGCCTGCCGACATCGCCGTGAC
>JAVJPD010000446.1:0-6700 GCA_040216475.1 Rhodospirillales bacterium | reverse complement strand
ATCTACGCCGATCTCGCGGCGCAGATGGCTCTTGTTCGATTTCTTCTTGGTGTTCATGTAGTGATAGCGCACGTTGATCCAGCTTTGCTTGCCGAGAACGCGATCGAGGCCGACGTTGATTTCGCGGGTCCAGACATAATGCGTATCGTAGCTGTGGATGACCAGCAGGCGCGGGCGCTTGCTGTTGACCCAGATAATGGAGGCCACCATCGCAACGAAGAACACGCCCATGAGGGCGATGGCAATCGAACGTTTGCTCATAACAACCCCAAATATCTCCAGAAGGGAATGGAAGCATACACCGCGGCGATCTTCATGACAAAAACGCTCGCGTTCAGGATCAACACCCGGCGGTCATCCGCGCCAGCCTCGTTGCCGACGATACCCTTGAATTGCAGGTAGTAGGATGCCTGATAGGGCCAGATGAAGCTTTCCGACATCAGCAGGATGATGAAGCCGACCAGCCAGGCGTTGAGACCGATGTTGATGGCCGTCGGTATCAGCAAGGTCGCGAAAACCACGACGGTTGCGTTGATCGGCAGGGCGAAACGGACGAGGAAAATCGCCGCCGAGAGGATGACGATGAACTGCTCGAAGTTTTCGGCCATGTAGATCCGCAGCCACTTGAGCTGGACCAGGAACCATTGATCGAGGCCGACGTAATCCATGGCCTTGACGAGGCCGATCAGGGTGCCGAGGAAGATCAGGAAGCTCCAGTCGATCTGCTGGCGGAACTGCTGCTTGCCGAGATAGCCGAACATCAAGAGCGTGAACATGATCGCGAGTGCGACCCAGGGCACGTCGATGTGGTGTATGGCCGCCGTCAGGAAGCTGAGCAGCAGGACGCCGAGGCCGAGCAGGCCGGCCCACTCCGCCGGAATCATCCGGCCCAGGGTCTTCAATTGCTCGTCGACGAGTTCCTTCGGAATTTTCGGCCGGCTTTCGTTGCGGAACAGCAGCCAGATGCCGATAAAATAAAGGATCAGCAGAACGAGGCCGCACACGGATGCGGCGTAAAGCCAATACAGCCATTGAAAGCGGGACTGGTCCTGAAACGGCAGCAGGCCGAAAATCAGGAAGTTCACCGATTTACTGCTGAGGAAGATGGCCGACAGCAGGCTGACGCCGCCGAGTACGGTCGCGGACAGGCGGGGCGCCTCCAGCCGTGCGGAATTTTTGTCGAACGCGCTGATCAGGTCGTTCATGAACGGCGCCAAAATCGCGACACGGCCGTTCGCCGTCGGCACGATCGGCGTGATCGCCGTGCCGGTGATGAACAGGCTGAAGCTGTACCAGGCCTTGTGGGCGGGGCCGATACGGAGCAGCCACAGCAACATACGAAGGCTCAGCCCGGAAACCCGGATCACGGCGGCAAGACCCAGAATGCTCAAGGCCATGAAGAAGCTGTCGGAGGCGAAGCCGGCGAGCGCGACCGACGGCGGTGCAAGGCCCAGCAATATGATTCCGAGGACGGCGAACAGGCCCGGCACGAAATCGGTGCACAGCTGAAAGACCCACATCACGACGATGATGCTGATGATCGCGAGCAGAAACAGAGCTTGTTGATTCGGCAGTGTTTTCGAATCCCAAAGCGCCCACAGCAGTACCGCCGGCACCGCCACGGACAGAAACCAGCCGACGATCTGCCCCCAGCCGATTTCGCGCCGTTCGGAACGGTCGTTTTTCGGCGGCGAGGGTGGGAGGCCGGTCAAGCGTGCATTGAAGGATGCCAGCAAGCGTTCGCGCAGCGGGCGGTGTGTCGCCAATTCCCATAAGGCTTCGCGCGGCAGCACCAAAACTTTCGCGGGGCCCGTCGCCTTGGCCGTTGCGACATAGGTGTCCATACCGATGGCCGATTCCTCGCCCAGCAGGCCAGAATCGACGGTTTTGAAGATATTTCCGCCGGTTTCCAGCTCGAAGCTGCCTTCGACGATCAAAAAGGTGTCGCCCGCCCGGGCGCCTTTTTCGTGAAGCATTTCACCTGCCGCGAGGATCTTTTCCGACACGTGAGGTAAAAAGCGCGCCAACATTTGACGCGGGCAGCGGGCAAACTCGGGTTCCTTGCGGAGCGCCTCGGCGGTCGCTGAAGAAAAACTCATGGTCACCAGGTTTTGTTGATTCTCCCCGGCGCGATATTAGTTGAGAACGTTGGGGAAAACCAGCTTTTGATCGCCAAGAATACATCCTTGGGATAGGTCGGATTTCGGTCGGATCGAGGGGGCGGGAAGGCGGACCGCTAAACAAAAAACGAGTACTGCAGGAGCGGCCCTTAATACATCGGGCGTAAATTATTCAATTTTTTCAGCACATGACGTAATAATGGCCCCGGCGCCGAAGCGGCTGGCGGGCAGGGGTTACCCATGGTAAAATATTGCATTTCAAGGGGTTAGTGATATTTCAAGGGTCGCGACGATTACGGGGTTCAGGCGGGGGGAAGAATGAAGCGAATTCTGCTTTTTGTGCTTTTGGCGGTGTTGTTTGTCGGCGCCGTTATTTCGTTCTCGCCCGGCCTGGTTAATCTCGGACAGGGCGACGAGGGACCGAAGCAGACTGCCGATGCCAAGAAGCCCTACGTGCTGGCGGTCGTCGGCCCCATGTCGGGCACCGATAAACCCAAGGGCATGGCCATGCTCGATGCGGCCAAGCTTTATGTCGAGCAGCACAACGCAAAGCGCTTGCCGGAAGACCGCCCCCTCGAAATTCTCGTGTATGACGACCGGAACAAGGCCGATCTGGCGAAAACGCGCGCCGAAGAAATCGCCAAGTACAGCCCCGCCCATGTCGTGCTGGGGCACCGTTCGTCGCCGGCCTCGATCGCCGCGGGGCCGATATACGAAACGATGGGCATTCCCGTCATCACCGGCACCGCGACGGCGCCGGGCGTGACGAAAGATAACGGCTGGTATTTCCGAAACGTGGCCGACAATAATTTACAGGCCAGCTTCATGGCGCATTACGCTAACAAGGTTCTGCGCCACAACATTGCCAGCATTATCACGAAGGAAGGTTCCTACGGTACGTCCCTGGCGGTTTCGTTCGCGGATACGGCCCTTAAGCTGGGCATGTCCTTGAAGAAGGAATGGGCGTTCGGCGGCAACAAGGCGAACCAAGCCAAGCGCCTCACCGAAATCATCACGGACCTCGATCTTCAGGACGATCCGGGCATCATCTTTCTTGCCATGCGCGACACGGATGCGGTCAAGGTCATCAAGCGCATCCGCGACGCCGGCATCAAGGCGCCGTTATTCGGCCCGGCATCCCTCGGCAAGCAGTCGTTTCCCAAGAAGTTCTCGAAACTCCGCAAAGAACAGGAACAGCCCGGTTTTTATACCGATGGTCTTTACGTGACGTCGTCGTTGATTTTCGATATCGCCGGACAGCGCGCCCAGGATTTTCGGGTGCAGTTCAGAAAACGTTTCGGCTATGAGCCGGACGCGGCCTCCGTTGCTTATTACGATGCGGCGGCCATTGCGGTTCAGGCGATCACCCATACCGATGACAACAATCCCGATCTCAAGGCGCACCGCAAGGAAATCCGCAATTATTTAACGGCCATGAACGCGCCGGAACGGGGCTACGACGGCCTGGCCGGGCTGGTCCACTTCGATCAGAACGGCAATGTCGTTCAGTCCGTGCCCATCGGCGTCTTTGCCGACCGCCGGCTCGTGTCGGCGCCGGTTCAGTTGCAGCCGGTCACCGATATCAGCCGGTTCAAGAACATCCAAAATGCCGTCGACGACGGGGTGTTGGTGCCGTTCGCCGGTCAGTACATGTACCGCACCAACATCGTCTACACCGGCGTCGATATTAAAAGCATCGGCGATATCGATTTTAAAAAGCTGACGTATACGGCCGATATGCTCGTTTGGTTTCGTTTCGAGGGCGATCTCGACATGAATCAGATCGAATTCCTCAACGCCGTCGAGCCCATCAAGCTCGGCAAGCCCGTCACCGAGAAGTTCCTGGACGCCACGACCTACCGGGCATACCGGATCAAGGGCCGGTTCAAGGCCGACTTCATTCCAAGCCGCTTCGTTTTCGGACAGCATATTCTGGGCGTGAGCTTCCGTCACAAGGCGCTGACCCGCAATAACCTGATTTTCGTGAGCGACGTTCTCGGCATGAATCTGCGAACCTCGGGGTCGTTGGCGGGTCAGTTGAAGCGGTCCCGGATATTCGGGCCCAAGTTCGACTGGTCCATCGGCCAAGCCTGGATTTACCCGGACACTTTGGACCAGCGGATTCTCGGCGATCCGGACCATCTGAAATCAAGCGGCGGCGTCGTAGGCTTTTCGCGTTTCAATCTGGGCATTCAGATCAAGCGGAACGAATTTACCTTCAGCGGTCTGATCCCGCTGCGTTATCTGCATTTTGCCGTGTTCATCGGCGCCTTTGCCAGCCTCCTGCTGGCCGGTTTCGCGAATCATCAACTCATGCGTCGCTTTTCGAAGCCGGTGTGGCTATTGCAGGCGGTATTTATTTTTGTGCTGTTGGTGGCCGCCGAAGACGCGACCCTGAATTATCTGACGGACAAGGGGGTCGATGTTTACTATTTGAATCAAACCGCCTTGTGGTTCGAGATCGCCTGGTATGCCGTCGGCGCGATTTTGCTCAATACCGCGGTCGAACGTTTCATGTGGGTGCCGCTCGAACTGAAAACCGGCCGCGCGGTTCCCAACAGCCTGCGTATTTTCGTGATGGTGATCATATATATGCTGGCGTTGTTCGCCGCGATCGCCTTCGTCTTCGACCAGAGAATCACGAGCCTGCTGGCGACGTCCGGCGTCCTCGCCATGATCATCGGCCTGGCCGTGCAGATGAACATTTCGAACATCTTCTCGGGCATCGCGATCAACGTGGAAAGCCCATTTCGCATCGGCGATTGGATCAAGGTCGGCGGGTACGACGAAGGCAAGGTTGTCGACGTTACGTGGCGAACGACCCGGTTGTTGACCCGGGACCGGTGCATCCTGAGCATTCCGAACAGCGTGGTTTCCGATTCAGCCGTGCACAACTTCAGCTACCCCGACGATATGTGCGAATTCTGGTTCCGGGTGAAGGTCGATCCCGAGCATAAGCCGGCGCATATCATCAAGATTTTGCGCGATGCCGTGCTGTCCTCGGAGTTGATCGAGAAGGATCCGGCGCCGGCGGTGCGCTATCGCGGCTTGTCGGAAAACGGCGCAGAGTATTCGATATCCTATTACATCCGCGATTACGGCAAGAAGATCGCTATGTACGAGACCGTGTGGACCCGGGTTTGGCATCACCTGAACCGGGCGGGCGTTTCGCCGGCGATGCCGCGGCGCGAGCTTTACAATTACGACGGCCAGCCGTCGCGCGGCGCGATCGAAGCCAAGCGGGAAACGACGGTCATCAACGAAGTCGACATTTTCAGCGGGCTGTCGACCGAGCAAAAAGCGCAACTCGCGGGGGTGATGAAGCGGATCGAAGCGCCGGCGGGCGAGATCATCGTGCGCCAGGACGATACGGGCGACTCCTTGTTCCTGATCGCCGAGGGTGTCGTCAGCGTATCCGTGCGAATCAAGGAAACCAACGAGACTCTTGAGCTGACCCGGTTGGGCGCGGGGGATTTCTTCGGCGAAATGGCCTTGTTGAGCGGCGAGCCCCGGACGACGACCATCGTGGCGCACACCGACAGCGAACTGTTCGAAATCACCAAGGACGATTTCGAGCCGTTCGTCCAGTCGAATGAGGAATTCCAGGAAGTACTCAACAAATACATGGTTCTTCGCAAGGAGGACACCAAGGGCAAAATTACGGGCCGGACGGATAAGGACAACGAGAAAGACACCTTTTCCAAGCGGCTGCTGCGGCGGGTCGGCATGCTGGTCTCCAGCCGGGGGCCTCAGGCGCTGCCGTTGCCCGGCACCAACGCCAAGCCGCCGGAAAAACGATAAACGGCCCGTTTAAGCGATTTCGATTTGGCAGGCGGGCGTTTCCGCTTCGGGCGAGCCGGGCAATGCCCGGCAATGCCCGGCAATGATTGTAGGCCGGCGGCATATCGGATAGATTCGGGCGGCAGCGTTTCAGGTGAGGGCGATGAAGCATAGGTTTTTTCGGTACATTCTTCCGGTTCTCGGCGTATTGGCCGTGATCCCCGTTCCGGCGACGGCGGGCGACCGGGCGTCCGTGGCGCGGGTCAAGGCGGGCGAAGGATGCGCCTTGTGCAATCTGCGCTACGAAAGTTTCGATGAGATGGTGCTGAACGGCATCGACTTGCGGGGCTCTTATCTGTTCAACGCCAATCTGTCGCGGACGTCCCTGCGGAACGCCAATTTCGAAAGCGCCATCCTGGTGCTGGCGAAGCTGGAGCGGGCCGACCTTACGAACGGTAATCTTGCGAAGGCGAATTTGCAGCGCGCAGCCATGTACGGCGCGACGCTCAGGGGCGCCAACCTGCAACTCGCGCAATTGCCGGGGGCGAGCTTGGAGGCGGCGGAACTGACGCACGCCAATTTCATCACGGCCAATCTTGAAAAGGCGAATCTGGTCGACGCTTTCGCAAGCGAAGCGAATTTCCGGAGCGCCAACCTGCGCGGCGCCTTCCTGCGCGGGGCCGATCTGACGGGCGCCAATCTCGAAGGCGCGGACCTTCGCGAGGCGGATTTGCGTAATGCCAATTTGAGCATGGCCAACATGTCGGGCGTCAATCTGCAGGGCGCCGACCTGTCGGGAG
>JAVJPD010000445.1:0-1105 GCA_040216475.1 Rhodospirillales bacterium | reverse complement strand
ATCACGGCGGCGAGCCCGCTAACTTCATGGAGATCGGCGGCGAAGCCTATACCAAGGGCAAGCCCGCGCTCGAACTGGTGCTGTCGAACCCGAAAGTGAAAAGCCTGGTGATCAATTTCTGCGGCGCGTTTGCGCGTTGCGACGTGATGGCCGAAGGCATCATTGCCGCGTGGGAGGAACTGAAGCCCACCCTGCCCGTCTTTTTCTCGGTGCACGGCACCGGCGACGAGGAAGCGCGCAAGATGCTGAAAGACCGCCTCGACATCACCCCGTACCCGACCATGGATCAGGCCTGCCAGGCGGCCGTCGACGCCGCGAAAGGAGCCGCCCGATGATCGTGCGCAAACATGAGCGGGTGATGATCCAGGGCATCACCGGCAAGCAAGGCACCTTCTGGACCGAGCGGATGCAAGAGTACGGCACCAACATTGTCGGCGGCATCGTGCCGAAGAAAGGCGGACAGACGCATTTGGGCGTTCCGGTGTTCAACACCGCCCAGGAAGCCATGAAAGAGGTCGAATTCGACGTCGCCGGGCTGTTCGTGCCGCCGCTCTACGCCAAATCCGGCGCGCTGGACGCCATCGAAGCGGGCGTCAAAAAACTCGTGATCCTGACCGAGCATATTCCGGTGCAGGACGTGATGGAAATCGTCGCCACCGCGAAGGACGCGGGCACGCAGATCATCGGCCCTAATACCACCGGCATCGCGACGCCGGGCGAATGCTTCGTCGGCTTCATGCCCGCGTTTAACCCGAACATCATGCGCGCCGGCAGCGTCGGCGTGATCTCGCGCTCGGGCAGCCTCGGCACCCTGATCTGCCTCAACATCACCCAGGCCGGACTCGGACAATCCGCCTTCATCGGCATCGGCGGCGATCCGGTGATCGGCACCACCACGCGCGAAGCCTTGGAATGCCTGGATAAGGACGAAAACACCAAGGGCGTTTTCATCCTCGGCGAAATCGGCGGCACCATGGAAGAACACGCCGCCGAATACGCGGCGACGATGAAAAAGCCGGTGGTCTCCTTTATCGCCGGCGGCGCCTCGCCCAAAGGCAAGAAGATGGGCCACGCCGGCGCCATCGTCATGGGCAACAAGGGCACC
>JAVJPD010000444.1:0-6611 GCA_040216475.1 Rhodospirillales bacterium | reverse complement strand
TCGTGTTCGACGACGCCGACATCGACGCCGCCGTGCAGGGCGCGATGGCATCCAAGTTCCGCAACACCGGTCAGACCTGTGTGTGCGCCAACCGCATCTACGTGCAAGACGGCATCTACGATGCGTTCGCGAAGAAACTGACCGCCGCCGCCCAGGCCATGAAGGTCGGCAACGGCCTCACCGGCGATATGCAGCAGGGCCCGCTGATCGAGATGGCCGGGCTCGAAAAGGTCGAGGAACACGTCAAGGACGCGACCGAGAAGGGGGCAAAAATCGTGACCGGCGGCAAGCGTCATGCGCTCGGCGGCACCTATTACGAGCCGACGGTGCTGACCGGGGTGACGTCCAAGATGAAGATCGCGCATGAGGAAACCTTCGGCCCCGTGGCGCCGCTGTTCCGATTCAAGACCGAAGAGGAAGTCATCGACATGGCCAACGATACCGAATACGGCCTGGCCGCGTATTTCTACACCAAGGATTTGGGCCGCTCCTGGCGGGTCGCCGAAGCGCTCGAGTCCGGCATCGTCGCGGTGAACGAGGGCATCTTCTCGACCGAGGTCGCACCCTTCGGCGGGGTCAAGGAATCGGGCATCGGCCGCGAGGGCTCGAAGTACGGGATCGACGAGTTCATCGAGGTGAAATACGTCTGCCTCGGCGGTATCGGCGCGTAAAGAACCGGCACGCGATATCCGTTCATGGCCAAATTCGATTTCGACCTGATCACCATCGGCGCGGGCTCGGGCGGGGTGCGCGCCTCTCGCCTCGCCGGCGGCTACGGCGCGCGCGTCGCCGTGATCGAGGAAAGCCGCCTCGGCGGCACCTGCGTGATGCGCGGCTGCGTGCCCAAAAAGCTGCTCGTCTACGGCGCGCACTTCGCCGAGGATTTCGAGGACGCGCGCGGCTTCGGTTGGGACGTGGGCGAGCCGTCGTTCGATTGGTCCAAGCTGATCGCGAACAAGAATAAAGAGCTCGACCGGCTCGAAGGCGTCTACGGGCGCATCCTGCGCGACAACGGCGTCAAGATCGTGCCCGGACGCGGCCGCTTGGCCGACAAGCACACGGTCGAGGTCGACGGCAAAACGCTTACGGCCGAGAAAATCCTGATCGCCTGCGGCGGCTGGCCGTCGACGCCGGACATTCCCGGCATCGAGCACGTCATCTCCTCGAATGAAGCGCTGGATCTGCCCGCCCTGCCGAAAAGCATCGTCATCGTCGGCGGCGGCTACATCGCCGTCGAGTTCGCCGGTATCTTCAACGCCCTCGGGGTGAAAACGACGCTGATCATCCGCGCCGGCAGCATTCTGCGCGGCTTCGACGAGGACATCCGCGAGACCCTCGCCGCCGAAATGGAGAAGAAGGGCATCGTCATTCGCCGCGAGATGGTCGTGCGCTCGATCGCGAAAACCGGCGGCGGGTACTCCATGCTGCTGGCGGGCGGCGAGGAAGTGACGGCGGATGTGGTGATGTACGCCACCGGCCGCGCGCCCAATACCCGCGCCATCGGCCTCGAGGACATCGGCATGAATTTGGCCGAGAACGGCGCGGTGATGGTGAACGAATGGAACCGAAGCTCCATCGAGAATATTTATGCGTTAGGGGATTGCACCGACCGGGTGCAGTTGACGCCGGTCGCCATCGCCGAGGGCCGGGCGTTTTCCGAAACCAACTTTAACGGCAACCCGATCAAGGTCGATTACGCCGACATTCCGTCCGCCGTGTTCAGCGCGCCGCCCGTCGGCACCGCCGGCCTGACGGAAGATCAGGCCCGCGGGAAGGCGCCGGTGGACGTCTATATTTCCCGGTTCCGGGCGATGAAGCACACCCTCTCCGGGCGCGACGAGATGACCATGATGAAGCTGGTGGTCGAGCGTAAGACCGACCGGGTCGTCGGCTGCCATCTGCTCGGCCCCGACGCGCCCGAGATCGTGCAGATTCTCGGCATCGCGCTCAAATGCGGCGCCACCAAGGCGCAGTTCGACGCCACCGTCGGCGTGCATCCGACGGCCGCGGAAGAGCTCGTCACCCTGCGCGAGAAACGCCCCGAGCACGCCAAGCGTTGATCAGGGCGCGCCGTTCAGGCGCCAATCGTAGTCGTAGGAGTCGATTTCCGTCACGCCGTTCAGCCGCCGCGCCAGATCGGGGTTCGCGTAGCGCTTGAGATGCGCGAGCACGCCCGCCTCATCGCCGCCGAAGTCTTCCGCGAACCAGGAATAGATTTTCGAGGCGATCAGGCGGCCGTTCTCGAATCGCGCGCCGCGCGGGCTGTTCACGTAGGCGCGCGCGCCCTTCTCGAGCAGGCTTTCCGTGTTCGCCGCCGTGAACGCCCTCGGCATCAGATCGGGGCAGCCGACGGAGGCGCAGTTGACGGCGTAATGCAGGCGCGCATCGCGCCAGATCGGGCGCAGGATACGGTGTTCGATATCGTCCAGGCCGACCTCCGTGTTTTCGATCCGGATCAGTTTCTTGCCCCATGGCCCGTCGCTGAACAGCCCGGGCGAAATGTCGATATCGCGGATACTCGCGACCGGCGCGTGATCGAGGATCAGTTTGACCGTGAGGGCGTTGTAGAGATTGATCCAATAGGCGCGTTGTTCGCCGCGATTGAACCGGCCGATCGAAATTTTGCCGAGACCCTCGATGTAGGCGCCGAGCGCGGCCTTGTCCGCCGGGGCGACGCGGCCGTAGGCCACCCGGTTCGGGCCGTCCGCATCGGTCTTGACGTAACGCGCGAGGAAGCCGTCCCAGGCGGCGTGATCGATCCGTGCCGCCGCTTGCGGGTCGTGCCGCGCCCAGCGTTGCCATAGCTCCGCCTTGGGCGCGGCGGTGGCCTCGGCCGGGGCGAGGACGCAGAGGCCCAGCAGCACCGCCAGGGCCGTCCAAGGACGGAAGCGGCGGCAAAAAAGGCGGTATCGCGGCATTCGTGTGAACATGGGGCCTCACGGCGAGAGGGGCTTTCCGGGGCTTGATAGACCGGTTCCCGGGGTCTGTAAAATCAGGGACGTTCAAGACCCCGTGATTCGGGGAAATACCGCCGATTCGTCCATAATCGGGCGTTTATCGGGCGGCCGCCGGGCGGGGCCGGGATTTGTTCAACCTTTTTCTGGAAAAATGGCGGATTCCGGCTTATATCCACCCCTTCCCCGGGACACGAGGTTGGGCATGGCGAAGAAATGGACTCCGGACAGTTGGCGCGGCAAGAAGATTTTGCAGCAGCCGACCTATCCGGATACGAATTTACTCAGTGACGTCGAGGCGCGGCTCAAGCGGTTTCCGCCGCTCGTGTTCGCCGGCGAGGCGCGTCATTTGAAGGCGGAATTGGCGAAGGTTTCGAAGGGCGAGGCCTTCCTGCTGTTCGGCGGCGACTGCGCCGAGAGCTTCGCCGAATTTCATCCCGACAACATCCGCGACACCTTCCGGGTGCTGTTGCAGATGGCCGTGGTGCTGACGTTCGGTGCCGCGCTGCCGGTGGTGAAGCTCGGCCGCATGGCCGGTCAGTTCGCGAAACCGCGCTCCGCCCCGACCGAAACTCAGGGCGACGTGACGTTGGACAGCTACCGGGGCGATTGCGTCAACAGCATGGAATTCACGGCGGAAGCGCGCCGGCCCAACCCGGAACGTTTGATTCAGGCCTACAACCAGTCGGCGGCGACCCTGAACCTGCTGCGCGCGTTTGCCCAGGGCGGCTATGCCGATCTGCATAAAGTGCATCAATGGAATCTCGGTTTCGTCGAAGGCAGCGAACTCGGCGACCGGTATCGCGGACTCGCCGACCGTCTCGATGAAACCCTCGGCTTCATGGCGGCGTGCGGTCTGACGTCGGAAACGACGCCGCAAATCCGGGAAACCGATTTTTTCACCGCGCACGAGGCCTTGATCCTGAATTACGAGCAGGCCCTGACCCGCGTCGATTCGACGACCGGCGACTGGTACGATACCTCGGCGCATTTGGTGTGGATCGGCAACCGCACCCGCGACCCCGAGGATGCGCATATGGAATTCATGCGCGGCATCGCCAATCCGATCGGCATCAAGGCCGGACCGACGTCGGACCCGGAGGAATTTCTGAAGATCTGCGATATCCTCAATCCCGAAAACGAGCCGGGACGCCTGGCGGTGATCGTGCGCATGGGCGCGAATAACGTCGAAAAATTAGCGCCGCCCCTGATCCGCACCTTGACCCGCGAGGGCAGAAACGTGGTCTGGGTTTGCGATCCGATGCACGAAAACACGGTGACCAGCTCGAACGGCTACAAGACCCGTCATTTCGACAATATTCTCTCCGAGGTTCGGTCCTTCTTCGAGATTCATAAGGCCGAAGGCACCCATGCCGGCGGCGTTCATTTCGAGATGACCGGCCAGGACGTGACGGAATGCACCGGCGGCGCCCAGGCGATCACGGAAGCGAACCTGAGCGACCGTTACCACACCCACTGCGATCCCCGGCTCAACGCCAAGCAATCGCTCGAGCTTGCGTTCCTGCTGGCGGAAATTCTGAAAGAGAATCGGGCGAGCGAGCCGGGCCGGGCGGCGGCGGCTTCCTGATCAAGCCTTCTTGGCGGCGGCCTTCTGCTTGTCGCGGATATCCTGGATGAGCTGCAGGGTGTCGGCCAGTTCGATGATGGTCTCGACGCCGTATTGCTTGGTGATGGCGAGCCGTCCCGCTTCGGTCGACAGGGTTTCCTGCAGATCGGTCAGCATCGCATCCAGCACCCGGATCAAATCGCCCTTGGTGAATCTGTAGTCGGCGTCCTTTTTGTCGGCGTTCGGTTCGGGCGGCGACAGGTGATCGTTGACCAGATCGACGAACCACTCGACGCGGCGGTCGAAATTCTTGAAATGGAACGTCATGGCGATCTGGGCGTCCAGCGCGATCCGGCCGGCTTCCTTGTCGTAGTAATAGTCCTTCAGATCGCATTGATCTTCATCGCCGCCGCCGAGCCGCTTCATGATGGCGCGGCATTTCTCCTGATAGCCGTCGAGCAGTTCCTGGCCGAGCATCATGCCGATGGCCATATTGAAGCCGGGCAGGATGCGGCGTGAAATCGTGCCGTCCTGGAAATAACGGGCGAACCGGGAGATGATCAGCCGGTTGAACGGCATGCCTTTCGGCACGATGTCGTCGGCGGATTTCCCGCGGACCTTCAGGAATTGCTCGAACGACGCCTCGAACACCGTTTGCAGGGCGTCCATCTTCTGCTCAAATTCCTCGTTGAGGTTTTCGATGTCCTGAATGGTCAGCACGCCGCCCTTGCGTCCGGCCTCCAGCGTCAGGCGGTCGACGAACGAGGTAACGACGGTTTGCGCCAATGCCCGCGAATGTTCCTTGGCCGTGGCGGGCTGTTTGACGGGGGCTGCTTTTTTGGCGGCTTTCTTTTTCGGGGCCGGTTTCTTTTCGGGCACAGTTTCCGGTTTTACCGCTTTGCGTTGCGGCGCCGGCTGGGGCGCCGCCTCGGCCTCGCCGGCCTGGCCCTTGGCGCCGTACACGCGGCCCGAGGCGCCGCGCGTATACATCACGGCTTGTTCCTGGGCCTTGGCTGTGCCGCCTTGCGGCGCCGCCGTTTCCTGCGGTGCGGGGCTCTTTGCCATCGTGGCGCCAGAATATGGCGTCTATTCCTTAATTTCTAGATCGGATCATGATTTATCGGAAATATTATTCTATTCCGATAAATCATGTGAACCCGCCTTGGCGAAGCCGGGGCTTCGCTTCGGCGTAGCCAGGTCCGACCTGCATCGATAACCCAGAGCATATCGCGTTCGGTTGTCCTCATTCCGTCATTCCCGCGACGGCGGGAATCCATCTTTTGCGCGCCATGGCCCCCCGCCGCGCGATCCCAAGCGATCGGAAGCCGCGCTAGTGTCCATTCGCCCGGTCGAGGTTTTCGATCAGGCGCTGGATCGCTTGGCAGGCCTTCTGGCCGTAACGCCGTTCCATCTGCCGCCGGCTGTCCGTGCCGGCGAGCTTGTCCCGGAAATCGGCAAACAGCGCCCGCAGCATTTCGATCAGGGCGGAGCGTTTGAGAGTCCAGGTGTCGATGGCGGGGCCTTCGAAGGGATAGTCTTCCGGCGGCGCCAGATTCAGGTTGATCAGATTAAGCAGCCACTGGATGCGCCGTTCGGTATCCCGGAACGACCAGGCGACGACCGCCATCAGATCGTCGACGATATCGTTGATGGCGGGATCGTTATAAAATTCGTTCCATGAAAAATCGCCGCCTTTTTCTTCGCGCACGTTTCTGAGCACGTTGCGGCCGGCGACTTGGCATTGCTGCACGAACTCGGCGCCGGCGAGTTGCTCGAGGGCGAGCATCAATCCGGGCAGGACGCGCCGCGACACGGCGCGCTCGCTCTCCAGGGATTCGTTGGGCGGGAACAAATGGGAAAAGCGTTTGACCAGGACGCGCTCGAACGCCCGCTTGCGGGCTTCGCTGTTTTGATCCTGGGAGACTTTATTGAGCCAAGCCTCGGCGGCCTTCTGCGTGCGGATGAGGTAGCGCTCTTTCTCGTCTTTCTTGAATTGGCGCGATTGGAAGGCAAGCTCCTGCGCGTCCAGCTTCAAGCCGGGATTGCTTTTGAGCGCTTGCTGCAGGTAATCGACGAACAGATCGATCGCC
>JAVJPD010000443.1:0-1692 GCA_040216475.1 Rhodospirillales bacterium | reverse complement strand
TCATCATCATCACCGTGTTGCTGTGCGTGGGCTCGCTCAATCTGAGCGACATCGTGATGATGATGAACCCCATGGAGACTTCGTAGGACACCATCTGGGCCGCCGAGCGGATCGCACCGAGAAATGCGTATTTCGAGTTGCTCGCCCATCCCGCCATCAGGATGCCGTATACGGCGAGCGAAGAGATCGCGAACAGGTACAGAATGCCGACGTTGATATCGGCAAGCACCATGCCGTCGTCGAACGGAATGACCGCCCAGGCCATCATCGAGAGCATGAAGGTGACGCACGGGGCGATGATGAAAACGCCCTTATTGGCGCCGGTCGGAATGATGGTCTCTTTCATGAAGAGTTTGAGGCCGTCGGCGAGCGGCTGCAACAGGCCGAACGGGCCGACCACGTTGGGGCCCTTGCGCAACTGCATGGCCGCGATGACCTTGCGCTCGACGTAGGTCAGGTACGCAATCGCCACCAGCAACGGCACCACGATCGCCAGGATCTTGATGACGATCCAGGCCGTCGGCTCGACGTATCCGGTCCAAAAACTAGCCATGGGTGCCGGTCTGCTCCGTTCTCGGTTTGATATAGGTTTCCGTGCATTGCGCCATGGTGACGGAGGCCCGGCTGATCGGATCGGTCATATAGAAATTCGCGATCGGCGACACGAACGGCGCGTTGTCCATCGGGCCGTCCTCGCCGAACGGCTCCCAGGCCGACGGCAGCACCGCATCGAGCGAGTCTTCGAAGTTGGCGTTCACCTCGGCCAGCCGGCGGCGCACGTCCGCCAACGTATTGTACGGCAACGCCTTGCCGAGGCGTTCCGACAGCGCGCGGACGATCTTCCAATCCTCGCGCGCCTCGCCCGGCGGGAACGCCGCCAAACGGGTTCGCTGCACCCGGCCCTCCACGTTCACGTAGGTCGCGTTCTTTTCCGTGTACGCCGCCCCCGGCAGGATCACGTCGGCGCGGTTCGCGCCCGCGTCGCCGTGATGGCCCTGATAAATCACGAACGCCTTGCCGAGACGGCTCATGTCGATCTCGTCGGCGCCGAGCAGATAGACGATGCCGATATCGCCCTTTCCGGCGCCGTCGATGATTCCCGCAACGTCCTTGCCGCCCTTGCCCGGCACGAACCCGAGTTCGAGGCCGCCGACCCGCGCCGCCGCCGTGTGCAGGACGTTGAAGCCGTTCCAGCTGATCGTCGGGTTGACCGTGCCGGTCTGCTCCGCGAGCTTGCGCGCGGCACCCAGGACGGCGGCACCGTCGGGCCGCGTCAATGCGCCCATGCCGACAATGACCATCGGCTTTTCGGCTTTATCAAGAATTTTCGCAAAACTGTGCTGACCCGACAGCAACTCCTGCAGCGTCGCCGGGCCCTCGCCCAAATAGGTCGTCTTGTAGCTGAGGTCGACGTTCGGGCCGATCACCCCGATCGGGAAATTGCCCCGGCAGTAGCGCTTGCGGATGCGCGTGTTCACGAGCGGCGCTTCCCAGCGCGGATTGGCGCCGATCAGCAGCAGCGCGTCGGCATCTTCGATACCGGCAATGGTCGTGTTGAACAGATAGCTCGCGCGCACGGCCGGATCGATCTTGGCGCCGTCCTGGCGGCAATCGTGATGAGGAGATCCAAGGCCGGCCGTCAATTCTTTTAGCGCCAGCCTGGACTCGCCGTCGCCATGTTCTCTGGCGATG
>JAVJPD010000442.1:0-3678 GCA_040216475.1 Rhodospirillales bacterium | reverse complement strand
CTGCTGGATGGCCGCGGCGACAAGGATTTGAATCCGGATATCGCCGCGACAGGCGATTTGACGTCGGCGGCCGTGTTGATTCCGCTCATCACGCGTCCGAACGGCCTGACGGTTCTGTTCACCCGGCGAACGGATACCCTGTCCGTCCATGCCGGACAGATCAGCTTTCCCGGCGGCCGTGTCGAGCAGCAAGACGGCGCCCCCGAAGATACCGCGCTTCGCGAAACCGAAGAAGAGATCGGCCTTACGCGCGACAGCATCGACATCTTCGGCCGGCTCGACGATTACATCACCCGCACCAATTTCATCATCACACCGGTCGTCGGCGCAGTTAAATCACCGTTCGAGCTGACGCTGGACCCGAAAGAGGTCACGGAAGCCTTCGAGGTTCCCTTGTCCTTTTTCCTCGATACCGCCAATCACCAACGGCACGTCCGCATCGAACACGGCAAGGAGCGCCTTGTATATGCCATGCCCTATCAAGATTATTACATTTGGGGCATTACGGCTGGTATGCTGTTCAACCTATATGAATTTTTCAAAGCGAGAGACTTAGAAAAAATATGCTGAGGGTTTTTCTCCATTTCATTCTGCCGTTGATCTTCCCAACGGCCATGTACTTGGTCTGGGTCTGGTTCGACCAGCGCCGCAACCGGGGCAAAGTACGTGAGAACAGCGACATACCGTGGATCGCGCTGATTTCGATCGGCTTTGCACTTTCCGTCATCAGCCTCGTATTTTGGGGCATGACTCATGGCAGCGATCCCAGCACGACCTATACGGCGCCCCGAATGGAGAACGGTAAAATCGTGCCGGGAGATTTTAAATGAAGTTAGCGCCGACCGGCCGGACGGATAAAAGAGATAGATAAAAGATACGCCATCGTTACCGATCATCGGGGGGCCTCCCCTTGGAACCGACAGGAAAAATCGCCCCGCAAGAGTGGATGACCCGCTCGGAAACCCGAGCCGTCATCGCCGCGCTGACGGCCGAAAACACCGAAGTCCGTTTCGTCGGCGGCTGCGTCCGCGACGCCGTGCTCAAAAGGCCGGTACAAGATGTCGATATCGCGACGCCGGATTCGCCGGAAAAGGTGATGGCCTTGCTGAAGGCCGCCGGGATCAAGGCGATCCCGACCGGGATCGATCATGGCACCGTTACGGCCGTCATCGGACCCCGTCACTATGAAATCACGACCTTGCGAATCGACGTCGAAACCGACGGCCGCCGGGCGAAAATCGCCTATACGGACGATTGGATCGCCGATGCCGCCCGCCGCGACTTCACGATCAACACCCTTTCCGCCACGCCCGAGGGCGATATCTACGATCCCTTCAAGGGACTCGATGATCTGGGGCAGGGAATCGTCCGTTTCGTCGGGAACGCCCGTGAACGGATCGAGGAAGATATCCTTCGCCTGCTGCGATTCTTCAGATTTTACGCCGCCTACGGCAAACCGCCGGCGGACAAGCAGGCTCTCGATGCCTGCCGGTCGCTGGCGCCGAAACTATCGACGCTCTCGGCCGAGCGGATTTGGAGCGAATTTCGCCGAATCCTGCTCGGCCCCAACCCCGAGAACGTCATTACGCTTCTGCTCACGGAACGCATCCTCGATCGTCTCCTGCCCGAGGCCGGTCCCGTCGGCCCGTTGCGCATGCTCAATTGGCTGGAAACGACGGCGGTCCGTATCAACTCGGTCGAGCCCGACCCCATCCGCCGGCTGGCCGCCCTCCTGGATAAAAACAAAACCGATGCCGATGCCGTCGCCGGGCGCCTGAAACTTTCGAACCAAGCCGCCGAGCGCCTGGGGAAAATCGTCGCGCCGGCCTTCGACATTCAAGCCGATCAGGACAGCAACGGCCTTAAACGCCTTTTGTATTCAAACGGCGCCGAAATCGTTCGCGACGTGACCTTACTGTCCTGGGCAAAAGGATTATCGAGCGGCGAGGAACACGGCAGTGCCAGAACGAAATTGTGGCTCGGCCATCTCACCTTGATCGATTCATGGCGACGCCCCGAATTTCCGCTCAAGGGTCAGGATGTATTGGCCTTGAAGGTTCCGCCGGGGCCCCGCGTCGGCGAGCTGCTCGGTGCCGTGGAGTACTGGTGGATCGACGGCAATTTCACGGCATCCCGAGAGGCATGCCTGAAAAAGCTGCAAGATCTCGTCGTTTGATCTCTTCGGCTTTCATTGACGGTTAGGGCCAATGGACTTCGGGCGGCAGCGACATGAGAATCGCTTCCGTATTGCCGCCGGTTCTCAGGCCGAAAAGCGTGCCGCGGTCGTAAAGCAGGTTGAATTCGACGTACCGCCCGCGTTTCACGAGCTGTTTTTCGCGCTGCTCGGCCGTCCAGTTCTTATTCATGTGACGGCGCACGAGCTCGGGATAAATTTCGACGAATGCCTTGCCGACATCTTGCGTGAAAGCAAAATCGTTCGCCCAATCGCCGGTGTCGTGAGTATCGTAAAAAATACCGCCGACGCCGCGAGGCTCCTGACGATGAGGCAGATAAAAATACTCGTCGCACCATGCCTTAAAACGCGGGTAATACCCGGGGTCATGGGCGGCGCAGGCATCTTCCAAGGCACGATGAAAAGCCTTGGTATCGTCCACCACGGGAAAAACGGGCGTCAGGTCGGCGCCGCCCCCAAACCATCCCTTGGTCGTCACGATCATGCGCGTGTTCATATGCGCTGCCGGCACCAGGGGCGAGCATGGATGAATGACGACCGAAATGCCCGATGCCCAGAATCGCGGATCCTCGGCGGCACCCGGAATTTGCTGGCGAAACGCATCGGAAAATTCACCGTGAACGGTGGAAACGTTTACCCCCGCCTTTTCGAAAACGCGGCCCCGCATCACCGACATCACGCCGCCGCCGCCGCCCTCGCGCTGCCAGGGCGTTCGCTGAAACCGGCCCGATTCCTCGGCACTCGTCGGATTTGGACCGGTGACGTCGTCTTCAAGCTGCTCGAGAGCACGGCACAATTCATCGCGCAAATGCTCGAACCACGTCGAAGCCTGTTTTTTCCGTTCGCCGCCGCTAACGCTCATTGATGACTCCCGGGAAAGCGCGCCGTTTGGCGCAGGGCCTCCCCTAATACCATAGCGGCGCTCACGGCGACATTAAGCGATCGCTCGCCCGCGTTCATCGGAATCAGCACACGGGCATCGACCGCCCGATGAACCGATTCGGGCACGCCGGCGCTCTCCCGTCCGACGAGCAGGATATCCGGCGATTGAAAATTATAATCGGTATAAACTTGCGATGCCCGGGTCGTCAGTAAAATCAGGCGGCCGGACCGATTCGCGGACCATTGCAAAAACGCGTCCCAGGAAGAATGGCGCTGCCACTCGGCTCGATCCAAATAATCCATGCCGGCGCGCCGCATTCTGCGATCGTCGAAAACGAACCCGCACGGCTCGATAATGTCGACGGCAACCCCCAAACAGGCGGCCGTCCGCAGCATGGCTCCCGCATTTTGGGGAATATCCGGTTCATAAAGGGCCAATCGCATGAGTTTGCAGCTTAACCGGTTGTCCGCTCTGGTCAACGCGGACGGGACGGCGGCGGCGCGGTCCTCGTTTTCTTTGCTAACCCCTTAAAAAATCCACGATTTTTAGTCTTTGCAACGGGTCATCTTCATTATATTCTGCGCCCCGCTCAACCCGTGAT
>JAVJPD010000441.1:0-7977 GCA_040216475.1 Rhodospirillales bacterium | reverse complement strand
GTTCATCGGCGTGCAGTTTCATCCCGAGTTGAAATCGTGCCCGTTCGAGCCGCATCCGTTGTTCACGTCGTTCATCGAAGCGGCCGTGCAGCAATCGCGCCTGGTTTAACGGGAACCGAGGTTGATGGATTAAGAATCTCCGATGTCACATGACCATCTCTTCATTACGCTTTATCGTCATGCCCCGGCGCGAGCCCGGGGCATCCAGAAATTCGTACTAACTGGATCGCCCGGGCGGAGCCGGGCGATGACGGAACATAAAAGAACGTTATTGCGTCAAAGCTCATGAGCAAACCTCGGCATGTTTCCATCGGTTCCGTTACGGTCGGCAACGATCTGCCGTTTGCGATCATCGCCGGACCGTGCCAAATGGAAAGCCGCGCGCACGCGCTCGAGATGTCGGGCGCGCTCAAGGAGATCACGGATAAGCTCGGGATCGGGTTGATCTATAAAACCTCCTTCGACAAGGCGAACCGCACCAGCGTTTCGAGCGCGCGCGGTTTGGGCCTCGAAGACGCGTTGCCGGTATTCGCCGAAGTGCGCGAGAAGACCGGTTGCCCGGTGCTGACCGACGTCCACGAGAAGGAACAATGCGCACGCGTGGCCCAGGCGGTCGACGTGCTGCAAATTCCGGCGTTCCTGTGCCGCCAGACCGATCTGTTATTGGCCGCCGGGGAAACCGGCAAAGCGGTCAACGTGAAGAAGGGGCAGTTCCTCGCACCGTGGGACGTCGCCAATATCGTGAAAAAGGTCGAAAGCACCGGCAATAAAAACGTGCTCGTCACCGAACGCGGCGCGAGCTTCGGCTACAATACCCTGGTTTCCGACATGCGCGCGCTGCCGATCATGGCGCAGACCGGCTGCCCGGTGGTGTTCGACGCGACCCATTCCGTACAGCAGCCGGGCGGGCAGGGCACCACCTCGGGGGGCGATCGCCGCTTCGCGCCCGTGCTGGCGCGCGCCGCCGTGGCCGTCGGCGTCGCCGCCGTTTTCATGGAAACCCACCAGGACCCGGACAACGCGCCCTCCGACGGCCCCAATATGATCAAATTGAAGGACCTGCCGGGAATCCTCGAAACCCTGAAAGAACTGGACGCAACGGCCAAGTCGAGGCCGGTTTCCCTCGACTGATATCTCCCGTTCCCTTGCGTCGGCCTGGCCAAACGGCTATGAGAAACGCGCTTTTCATCATTCCAGGGAAGAGATAGCCCCATGACCGCCATTCTCGATATTCACGCCCGCGAAATTCTCGACAGCCGGGGCAACCCCACCGTCGAAGTCGACGTTATTCTGGAGTCCGGCGCGATGGGCCGCGCCGCCGTGCCCTCGGGCGCCTCCACGGGCGCGCACGAGGCGGTCGAGCTTCGCGACGGCGATAAATCCCGCTACGGCGGCAAGGGCGTGCTGAACGCCTGCGAGTCCGTCAACGGCGAAATCTTCGATGCGATCTGCGGCATGGACGCGGAAGACCAGTTGATGATCGATCAGGTGATGCGCGATCTCGACGGCTCGCCCAATAAATCGGTGCTCGGCGCCAACGCGATCCTCGGCGTCAGCTTGGCCATCGCCAAGGCTGCCGCCGAAGAGGCCGCGCTGCCGCTTTACAAGTACATCGGCGGCGCCAACGCGCACATCCTGCCGGTGCCGATGATGAACATCGTCAACGGCGGCGCGCACGCCGATAACCCCATCGACATTCAGGAATTCATGATCATGCCGGTGGGCGCGGATACGGTTGCCGATGCCATCCGCATGGGCGCGGAAGTGTTCCAGGCGCTCAAAAAAGGCCTGTCGGACGCCGGGCATTCGACCAACGTGGGCGACGAAGGCGGTTTCGCCCCGGCGCTCAAAAGCACCGACGACGCGCTCGGTTTCGTGATGAAATCCATCGAGGCGGCCGGCTATACGCCGGGCGACGACGTCATGCTGGCGCTCGATTCCGCGTCGACCGAATTTTACGAAAACGGCAAATATAAACTCGCGGGCGAGGGCAAGACGCTCGACGCCGGCGGCATGGTCAAATACTACGAAGACTTGGTGAACCGCTATCCGATCATCTCGATCGAGGACGGCATGGCCGAGGACGATTGGGACGGCTGGAAGGCCCTGACCGATGCCATCGGCGCGACGGTGCAGTTGGTCGGCGACGATTTGTTCGTCACCAATCCGGCGCGCTTGCGCGACGGCATCAAGAAGGGCGTCGCCAACTCGATTTTGGTGAAGGTCAATCAGATCGGCACCCTGAGCGAAACCCTCGAGGCGGTCGAAACCGCGCACAAGGCAGGCTATAGCGCCGTGATCTCGCATCGTTCGGGCGAAACGGAAGATTCCACCATCGCCGATATCGCGGTCGCCACCAACGCGGGCCAGATCAAGACGGGCTCTTTGAGCCGTTCCGACCGCTTGGCGAAATACAATCAACTCATCCGTATCGAGGAAGAACTCGACGTGCAGGCGGCATACGCCGGGCGTTCGATTCTGCGCTAGAGCGTGTCGCGTTCGTTCGTCCTCATCCCGGCATTCCCGCGCCGGTGTAAAGGCGCGCCTGTTCCCTTGTCTTGAAAACGGCGGTACATGCGTTTGTTGTCAGGTAAGCCCTGCTTTCTAGGCGGGCTCTCAACGAATTGTTAGAATGCGACACCGGGTTTCGTGGAGGATGGGTTCCGTGGAGAAGCGGACCGAAGGAGCGCCGGAGCCGATAACCGTAACGGGACGGTGACCGTAATCCCCTGAGTATCGATGGGAGACGAATAGGCCTACGCCGGGCACCGATGCACGGCGAAAGGGGAAATCTGTTCCTCCTAACGTAGACAGAGCGCCGGGAAAGCCATGGATTGGGAACTGCTGCGAATTGTTTTGGTTTTGCTGCTGGTCGTCGTGGTGTTCTTCGGCTTCATCCGCGAACGCCTGGCACCCGACGTGGTCGCCTTGTCGGCGGTTGCCGTGCTGCTGGCCGTCGGCATTCTCGACGCCAAGGACGTGTTGAGCGTGTTCTCGAACAGCGCGCCGATCACCATCGGCGCCATGTTCGTTCTCTCGGCGGCGCTGGAGCGCACGGGCGTGGTGGATGAACTGGGGCGCTTCGTCTCGCGCGCCGGCGCGGCTTCGCCGGCATTGTCCATCGGCGTCATGATGACGGTCGTCACCGTGATGTCGGCATTCATGAACAATACGCCGATCGTCGTCATTTTGACGCCGGTGGTGATGGTTCTGGCCCGTACCCTCGATACGCCGGCTTCGAAGCTGCTTATTCCGCTCTCGTTCGCGAGCATTCTCGGCGGCACCACGACGCTGATCGGCACGTCGACCAATATCCTGGTGGACGGCGTCGCCCGTAAGCACGGCATCGAGGCCTTCGGCATGTTCGAGATCACCGCGGCGGGCGCGATCATCGGCGCGGTCGGCATTCTATACTTGGTTCTCTTCGGCCGCTGGCTTTTGCCGACGCGGGATTCTCTCGCCAACCTTTTACCCTCGACCTCGGAACGGCACTTCAACGCCGAGGTTCTCATTCCGCTCGACTCGCCCCTGATCGGCAAGAAACTCTCCGAAGCCGGCTTTACCGAGGAACGGGGGCTGCGCGTGTTCGATCTCATCCGCAACGACGAATCTTACCGCTGGCGGCTTAGCGAAATCACCTTGCAGGCGGGCGACCGTATCGTGCTGCGTTCGCGCATTCGCGATATGTTGGGCCTGCGCGAGGCAAGCGACGTCGCCTTCGGCGGTTACGACGCGGCCCATTCCATCGAACCCATCGGCGCGCGCGAAACGGTGATCATGGAGGGGGTCGTCGGCCCGCAATCGCGTCTGACGGGACAGCGCGTCGGCGATTTGCATTTCCGCCGGTTGTACGGCGCTTACATCCTGGCGATTCACCGCCAGGGCGAGAACATCGGCAGCAATTTCACCAGCCTGCGGCTGCGCATGGGCGACACGATCCTGCTGGAGGGGCCGCCGGAAAGCATGCGCCGGTTGTTCGAGGCCCAGCAGCTCGCCAACCTGATCGAGCCGACCGAACGCCCGTTGCGGCGCGGGAAGGCGCCCATTGCCGTCGTTGCGGTCGCCGCCGTGGTTTTGTTGGCGGCGTTCGAGGTGCTGCCCATCGAAGCGCTTGCTTTGATGGCGGCGACGGCCGTCGTGGCCTTCCGCTGTCTGAGCCGAACGAGGCATATGCCTCCATCGGTTGGAACATTCTAATGCTGATCTTCGGCATGCTGGCGCTCGGCATCGCCATGGAAAAGACCGGCGCGGCCCGGTTGCTGGTGGAGGGGTTCGCTTCGGTGGTCGTCGGTTTCGGCCCGATGGCGGTGCTGGCGGCGGTATACGTGATGACGGCGTTTCTGACGGCCGTCATGACCAATAACGCGGTCGCAATCCTATTGACGCCCATCGCCATCGCGCTCGCAGCGCAACTCGGCGTGGATGCGCGCCCGTTCGTGGTCGCAGTGATGTTCGGTGCCTCGGCGAGCTTCGCGACTCCCATCGGCTATCAGACGAATACGTTCGTCTATACCGTCGGCGGTTATAAATTCGTCGATTTCATCCGGGTCGGCCTACCGTTGAATCTTATTTTACTGCCGGTGGTGATCTATATCATCCCGTTGTTCTGGCCGCTGACGCGATAGGACGGCACCGTGAACCGTTGGGCTTTATCGCCGAGCGTAACGGCACGGCCATTCGATGATTCGGCTGTTAATTTTTTCGAAAGACTTTTTTAAGGGTTTGTATACATAAGTGGTATGCAGAGAAAGATGCGTTCCAGAACGGAATCATAAATGAATATTCTCAGGGAACTGCGCCGGCGCGCCCGTTATATCGTCGGGCCCATTTTCGGAATCTGCGCGGTCGGTTATTTCACCTACCACGCGATCCACGGCGATCGCGGCATCATCGCGTTGCGCCAGTACACCCAGAAGGTCGAGGAGGCCCGCGCCAAGAACGAGGTTCTGACGGCGCACCGGCACGTGCTCGAGCACCGGGTCAGGCTGCTGCATCCGGATACTCTGGACCCGGACATGCTCGAGGAGCGGGCGCGGGTGATGTTGAATTACGGCTATTCGGACGAAGTGGTGGTCCTGCTGGAGCCCCGGCCCGCGCCTTAAACGCCGTGTTCCGTCATTTTGACGGCCGCTCCGAAATCGGTTCTCAGCGTCGCTGCTTGGACTTCGAGGAAGGCATGCCCGTCGGATAGATGGCGGTCAGTTGTTCCTGCGCCTCCTTGAGGAGACCGATCGCCCGCTTTTGACTCTTATCGGCAAAACGCGACGATAATCCCGAAACCACCAGGGCGCCGATCAATCCGCCTTCCTTCGTCAGCACGGGAACGGAAATCGAGACCGTGAAGGCGTCACTGCTGTATTCGATCGAGAAACCTTCCTTGCGGATTTCCTTGCTTCGCGTGCTGTTGTTGCCGGTGTAGGCGAGCATGACGAGTCCGGCGATGCCGTTCGCCAGGGGAAACCGCGTGCCTGATGACGGGCAAGGATGCGACGGATACCTGGAAATCGACGAAATACGAAACGAAGTAGCGCTCGGCAGGCCGGTCCCGCCGAGAATCTTGCGTTTCGATTTTGCATACCGAGAGCATGGATTGCCTCGGCTTTTCGACGTATGCTAAATCTTGCTCCATAATTTTCTAATATTCGTTCCCGGGAGGCAATCATGGCTAAAATGACCGGCGGCCAAGCCGTCGTGAAGGCGCTTGAAGCGGAAGGCGCGTCGCTCGCGTTCGGCGTAATGGGCAGTACCCTGATGCCGACATACGATGCGTTGTATGACAGCTCGATCCGCCTGATCGCGCCGCGCAGCGAAGACGGTGCCGGACACATGGCCGATGCGGCCTGCCGGGTTTCGGGCGGCGAGCCGGGCGTGCTGCTGACCACCGTCGGGCCGGGCGCCGCCGGCGCGGTTGCGGCGATGGGCGAGGCCTACAATGAATCCTGGCCGATGCTGCACATCACGACGCAAATCCCGAGCAAGTATCTCGACAAGCAAAAGGGCGTCTATCACGACGGCCCCAACCAAATTCAGAATTTCAAGACGGTTTCCTCCTGGCAGCACCGCGTCACCAAGGTCGGCGAAATCCCCGAGGCGATCAACGAGGCCTACCGGCGCATGCGCACGGGGCGGCCGCGGCCGGTTTATTTGGAAATTCCCTCGGATGTTCTGAACGCCGAGGCGAACGCCAAGATCCTCTCTCCCGCGAACGTGGCGCAGCCGCCGGTGCCGAAGCAGGCTTTGGCCGAGGCGATCAAGCTCATCAAGAAGGGCAAGCGCCCGATCCTCTGGGTCGGCGGCGGCGGCGTCAAGGCAAAGGCGATGCCGGAAGTGAAGGCGTTGGCCGAAATGCTGCAGGCGCCGGTGTTCTGCACCAACGGCTCCAAGGGCGTGCTGTCGGACGATCATCCGCTGTCGCTCGGCAACATGCTGTCGGTCAGCAAGGTGTTGCAGGACGGGGTTTTGGCGAAAGGCGACGTGGTGATCGCCGTCGGCACCCGGTTCTCGCAACGCGCGACCAAGCAATGGACCGTGCCGATGCCGAAGAACATCGTTCATATCGATATCGACAAGAACGAATTCGGCCGCAACTACAAACCGAAGGTTGCCGTCAAGGGCGACGCCAAGGCGGTCTTGCAGGCGATGCTGACGGCGCTCGGCAAGGACGGCTACGAGGCCGCGCAAAACCGTTACGAGGAAACGCAAGCCTTCAAGAAGCAGGCGCTCGATGAGCTTAAAAAACGCCAGCCCGCGGAATTCGATCTGTTGCAGGATATTCGCCGGGTATTGCCGCGCGATGCCATTTTGGCCTCGCAATCGATCATGGGCCACTGGACCCGCTTCGGCCTGGATTGCTACCAGCCGGGCTGCTTTCTGTTCGCCAGCACCTACGGTTCGATGGGTTTTTCGTTCCACGCCGCCATCGGCGCCAAGGCGCGTTATCCCGACCGCACGGTCGTGTCGTTCTGCGGCGACGGCGGTTTCATGTTCGGCGCCGGCGAAATGGCGACGATTCAGAAATACAATCTGAACATGCCGATCGTGATCTTCAACAACGGCGGCTATTCGATCCTGCGCCAGCGCCAGGACGCCATGTACGGCCGCAATATCGGCACCGAGTTGTCCAACCCGGATTTCATGAAATTCGCCGAGTCCTTCGGCTTCAAGGGCGTCCGGGTGAAGGAGGTCGGCGAGGTCGCGCCGCGCATCGAGGAGGCGTTGGCCGACGGCAAGACCTGGGTCATCGAGGTGCCCATCGAGTTCGCCGGCTACCGTTCGGCGGCGGAAACCGAAATGCTGCTGCGCGGTGCCGGCAAGACGGTTTAAGCACGGTTTTCCGGCGATTATTTCACCGCGCTCTTTGTGTAGTTTAGAGCCTTATCACAGTGCTTAAGGGTATAAATAACAAATTTCTTGTGTGTTATTGATCCAGCGCAAGGCCGCGCTATGATGACTCGGCTATGGATGACCGATCGTCATCATTTTGGGAGAACGAAGATGTCCGCCAATGTCGGAACCATGGATCGCGTCATTCGGTTGATCGCCGGCGTCGCTTTGGCCTCGATGCCTTATTGGGTGCAAGGGCCGTGGCGGTGGGTTGGATTGGCCGTCGGCGCGGTGTTGATTTTAACGGCGCTGGTGCGGTTTTGTCCGGCCTATAAATTGTTTGGTTTGAATACCTGCCCGCTGAAGCATTAGGATCGGTCAAGGCGGCTTTAAAAAAAGGAGAGATAGGGAAGATGGCGTATACGCTCGAACAGTTTTCGAAGGATTGCCACGATGCCTTGAAACAGGATCAGGGCACGAAAGGATTGCAGCAGGTCCGGCAACATTTGGAGCGGGCTCTACAAGATAAGGAATTCGTCAATACCCACATGGGGCCGGATAACACGAATCCGCGCACGATCCTTTATGAAGATCCGGACTTCGGTTTTTGCATCGTCGCGCACGTTCATACGGGCGCGAAGGGCGGCCATCCGC
>JAVJPD010000440.1:0-7514 GCA_040216475.1 Rhodospirillales bacterium | reverse complement strand
CGTGCCGGTCGCGGGCAATCCGAAGATCACCGCGCGCACGACCGCCGAATTCACCTTTGCGCTTCTCATGGCGACCGCGTGGCGCCTGCCCGAGGCGGATGCGTTCCTGCGCGCGGATAAATGGCGGCAGAACCAGTCGATGGCGTTCATGGGCTCGCGCCTGTTCGACAAAAAACTCGGCATCGTCGGCATGGGGCAGATCGGCCAGCTCATTGCGCGCAAGGCCGCCGCCTGCGACATGCGTATTATCTACAACAAGCGCACGCCGCTCAGCAGCGCCGAGGAGATCGCCCTCGGCGGGGCGGAATTCCGCAACCTCGAAGATCTGTTCATGGAAGCCGATTATATTCTGCTCACCCCGGCGCTGACCAAAGACACCAAAGGCCTGGTCGGCGAGGCGCTGATTTCGCTGATGAAGCCGAGCGCGATTTTGATCAACACCTCGCGCGGCGCGGTTTTGGACGAAGCCGCGCTGGAGAAGGCGCTGCGCGAGAAACGCATCCGCGGCGCCGCGCTGGATGTTTATGAAACCGAGGTGCCGGAGGCGAGCCCGGGGCCGATCGCCGGGCTCAAGGATCATCCCAACGTGGTGCTGACTCCGCACATGGGCAGCGCCGCGCGCGAGACCCGCGAGGAGATGGCGCTTTATGCCGTCAAGAACATCGAGCGGTTCCTCGCCGGCGAGCGTCCGTTCAACGTGTTCAACCCGGAAGTCTACGGCGAGGCGGCAATCAAATCGGAACGCATCGGTTAGATGCGCTAATTAAAACGCATCGGCTAAAAAGACATGATGGTTTTTCGCTGGGTCGGCCTGCTGCTCACGTTCAGAAGCGCGAAAACCGCGCTGTCGGGCCAGGCGCGAGGCATCGAGAAAATCTCGCCGCTGCTGTTGATCGTTGCCGCCGGATTCCTCGCCGCCGGCCTCTATCTGCCCGTGGTCAAGGTCACCAAACTGCTGATGTTCACCGACGACATCTCGATCCTCGGCGGGGTGGCGTCCTTGTTCACGGAAGGGGAAATCTTCCTCGCCGCCGTGGTCGGGGTCTTCTCGGTCGTGCTGCCGGCGGTTAAGATCGTGGCCTCCGATTTTCTGTGGCGGGTTTATCCGGCCGATGGCGACAACGTGGCCAAAGCGCTCGATATGCTCGGCTTCGTCGCGCGCTGGAGCATGCTCGATGTTTTGATCGTCGCGTTGCTGGTGTTTTCGCTGAAGGCGTCCATGCTGGGCGACGCGACGGCGCAGCCCGGCATTTATTTCTTCTCCGCGTCAGTGGTGCTGTCGGCCGTCGGCGTGACGTTCCTCAAGCGCGCGGCCGTTCGTGCGCAGGGCCGCCCGGCGGCGTAATTCCGCCCGGCGCGTTACTTTTCGATAACGCAGGCATCCTGGCGCTTTTGGTAAGGCCGGTCGCATTCCCAGTCGTTGCCGGAATAGTCCAGATGCGCGTTCGCGGGAAGTTTGATCGGCGTGCAGGCTTCCCCGTTTGCCGTGTAGCCGCGTTCGCAGCGCCATCCGCGCCCGAAGGATTCATCCACGAAATAGCCGTTCTTCGGCACCGTCACGGCGACGCAGGCGTTTCCTTCCGCACGGTATCCCCGGTCGCAGCCCCAGCCGCTGCCGTAGGAATCGTCCTTGAGATAGCCGTTTTTCGGTACGTGGATGGCGATGCAACGTTCGCCGTCCTGGCGATAGCCGCGATTGCAGTCCCACCGGTTGCCGGTGGCGTTGAGATAGGCGTTGGCCGGTATTCGAATGGCGTTGCACTGTTCGCCGGTTTCGCGATATCCGCGTTTGCATTCCCAGCCGCGTCCGTAGGATTTGTTGGTCGAGTAAGCGTTGACCGGAACCTTGACGGTGGCGCAAGCGCCGTTGTCTTCGCGGAAACCGTTCTTGCATTCCCAGCCGCTGCCGTAGCTTTTCATGCGGGCGTTCTCGGGAATGGCCGTCGACGCTTTTTGCGCCAGCGCACCGCCGGTTGCCGTGAGTATCGTCAGTGCGATGACCGCGAACGTCATCAGGGCGGGGGAGGGAGTGCGGGAGAAACGCGTTATTCTGCTTTTGCTCATGAGGTTTCCTTTCGGCTGATGCCGGGCACCGCGCCGGAAGAACCGCCGGCAAAATGCAGATTGCGAGTTGATGGTTTCGCCGGGCGTCGATTTCGCCGGGCTTTGCTGCCGCCAAAGGCGGATCGGTAGCATCGAATCGTTAAGACGCGACTTTTCTTTTTTTGGTAGCGGCCTTTTCGGCGGCGGCTTGCTCGGCGGCGGCTTTATCTTCCGCTTCCTTGGCGAGGCGCAGCGCACGCAGGCCGGCCATGTGATCGGCTTTCTCTTGCTGCACCTTTTCCCGTTCTTTCAGGGCTTTCTTTTGTTTCTTTTGGGTCGCGGCGAACTGTTCTTCCGCCTGTAATTTTCGTGATCTTGCCATGTCGGGAACTTTCTAAAGTCGATCCGGTTCGGATCGGGGTGCCGCGAACAATCGTTCGCGGAGCACGAACGGGGGCGCTCCCGATGACCGGGAGCGCCGCCCGGCGTAATTAGTCGATAACCGAAAGGTTCTCGGCGGACGATTTGCCGTTCTGCCCCGGCTGAAGCTCGTAAGAGACCTTCTGGCCTTCGTGCAGCGACGTCAATCCGGCGCGTTCGACGGCCGAAATATGGACGAATGCGTCCTTGGAGCCGTCTTCGTGTTCGATGAAACCGAAACCTTTGGTCGGGTTAAAGAATTTAACGGTACCGTTCATAATGATTTCCTCTAACAGGAGAGTTGAAAAACGCGCTTCACACCGCGTGACGCGCGGTCGGTTTAACGCTCACATTGTCAGGGGATAAATAAGCTAACCGGCGGAATTAAACGTGTGACCGGTCGATTAGGTATAACGAAACAAATGCAATACGTATGCGCGATATATAGGGCTTATTGCCGGTAAGTCAATGACTTGCGCACTTTCGGGCGCTCCGGCGGGACCGGAAATGCCGTGAAAAACGACGTAATCGTGAACGGGAACAAGCGCTTAAGGCTAAAACGGTGGCGCACGCCGGATTCAGGCCAATTCGATTTCCATCAGATAATTCGTCAAATCGACGCCGCCTCGCGTGACGGTCCGTTCGCGCAGCGTCCGCCAGCCCCGGCGCTCGAAAAAGCCGCGCGCCTGACGGCTGGCGTGCACCGTGAGCGTTCGTAAGCCGGCCGCGCGGGCGTGCGCGTCGATCTCGCCGTAAAGTTTTTTGCCGATGCCGCGTCCGATCATTTCCGGTGCCACGAACGCGAGGTCGATGCGGCCCTCGGCCGTCAAGCCCATGAACCCGACGATCTCGCCGTTCCGTTCGGCGACGAAAACCGTTTGCCCCTCGAGCCGCGCGCGCCAGGAGGGCGTAGCGGGAACATCGGGCGCCCAGGCGCGGCGTTGTTCCCCGGTGTAATGATCTTTCGTGTCGTGCCGGACGGCATCGAAGAATACCCGCGCGGTGGCATCGAGATCGGTTTCCGTGAAGGGGCGGATGCGGATGTCCGTCATGGGCGGTTTGGCGGCCGTCGGTTTGTGGAACGGATAATTTCGGTTTAAAGTGAGCATCGAAAGAACAAAAAACATATCGGGGGAGGCGATACCATGAAAATCAGCGCGATTACCTGCAAGATGGTGCATGTGCCCTATCAGGGCCATTATCAGACCTCGGCAGGGCGGACCAAGTTCATCCGCCGGGTGCTGGTCACTATCGACGCGGACGGGGGTGCGGCAAACGGCGGCGTCACCGGCGTCGGCGAGACCGGCGCCATCCTGCCCGAACGCGGCGTCTAAACCGTCGAGGGTATCTATATCGCCATCACCAAGTACTTCGCGCCGCTACTGATCGGCATGGATCCGTTCTATATCGGCCTGTTTATCGATAAAATCGAGGGCGCGCATATGGGCCGCACCGGCTTTCTCTGTTCGAAGTGCGGCATCGATAACGCGCTTTACGACATCATGGGCAAGGCGACGGGGCGGTCCGTCGCGCAACTGCTCGGCGGCATCCATAAATCCAATTTCACCGTGAGCCGCAGCCTCGGCATCAAGCCGCCGGCCGAATTGGCGAAGGACGCGCTCGCGCTCAAGGAAAAAGGCTACGCGCTGATCACGATCAAGGTCGGCTTCGATCCGAAGGAGGACATCGACCGGGTCGCCGCCGTGCGCGAGGCGGTCGGCGCGGGCTTTCCCTTGGAAATCGACGCCAACTGCGGCTATTCCGCCGACGTCGCGATCCCGACGATACGCAAGATGAGGGCCTACGACATCGAGGCCGTCGAGCAGCCGGTGCCGTGGTGGGACGTGCGGGGCTTGCGCGAGGTGCGCCGCGCCGTCAACATTCCGATCATCGCCGACGAGTCCGCCTGGACCGCGCATGACGTGATCAACCTTGCGCGCGAGGACGCTTGCGACATCATCTGCATCAAGCCGTTCAAGAACGGCGGGCTCTATCTCGCGCGCCGCATGGCGGAAGCCGCCGAAGCCGCGGGGCTCGGCGTCTCGATGGGCAGCAAGCATCCGTTATCCCTGGGGCTCGCCGCGATCCTGCATTTCGCCGCCGGCACCAAGGTGGTCCACGCGCCGCTCGGGTACGGCTCGCCGATGGAGCGCCTGGCCGATGACGTGTGCGAACAACCGATCATGATGAAGGCGGACGCCAGTGTCGATCTGCCGGGCGGTCCGGGGCTCGGCGTGACGGTATCGGAAGAGAAGGTGAAGCAGTACCGGGTCGCCGATATCGTTATCCCCGACGCGACGATTACGTGACGTCGACGGCGCTCAGCTTTTCCCGCCGATCCCGAAATCGATCCGCTCGTGCCATCCCGGAAAGCGGTCTTCGTGCCATGCCAGGATCACTTCGATGCCCTCCTTCATCATCGTGATGAAGGTTTCGGCGGCCCGTTTTCCCGGTTTGCGGATGGGGTAGAAGATGCCGTACTCGAAACGCAAGTCCGGTTCGAACGGCCGTAAGTCGATTCCCAGCGGCAGGAAGCGCCGCGCCGTTCTCGGTCGTGCCGATTTCCTTCGTATGGGTCGCGAAGATGACCTTGCGTTCGAGATCGTAGACCTTGAGTTCGGGTAGGTTCATCTCGCGGATTTCATCGTTGAAGGCGGCGCGCAGGGCCTTGGCGTCGCCCTTCAGTTCCGCGAGCGTACGCCCGGCCATCAGGTGCGCCCACGCCGCCGGCGCCTTGCCGGCGACGGCGCGGGCGATGGTCTGGGCACGCCGTTGCGCGAGCTCCAAATAAATCGACTCGGCGACATGCTTGGCGGTGAAACCGATCAACAGCAGGAACACGCCGATGAAGCCGATAAATGCCGGAACGAAACGGCGCAGAAACAGCCGTTTGAGCGGGAAGGGCTGATCGAGCGGTAGCGGCTCCGCCGGCGGGGACGGGTTCGTGTCCATGACCTGGATATCGTAGGGCAAAGCGAAAAAACCGGTCATGACGCCGGTCAAGATGCCGGTCCAGACCGCGCCGGACGCCCTGGCGCAATCTCTTCGTCTTTGCTATGACAAAGAACAGGCTGCGTTCGCGGGCCTTTTTTACATTTTTTCCGAATCGAGAGCGAGAAAGGAGCCGTCATGGATCTGGGACTGCAGGGACGCAAGGCGTTCGTTACGGGGGCGAGCCGGGGCATCGGCCAGGCCATCGCCGAGGCCCTGGCGGCGGAGGGCGTGAGCCTGGCGCTGTTCGGGCGCGACAAGAAGCGCTGCGAGGCGCTGGCGCGCAAGCTCAAGAAGGCGCATCCGGAGATCGAGGCGCATTTCTTCGCGCTCGATCTGTTGAAGCCCGGTACGATCAAGGCCAGCGTGACCCGTGCGGCGAAGAAGCTCGGCGGCCTCGATATCCTGGTCAACTGCGCCGGCGGCGCGCCGCGCGGCCATCTCGCGGACATCCCCGACAAGAAATGGGACGAGGGCTTCACCATCAAGCCGATCGGCCTGATGCGCGTGACCCGCGAATGCCTGCCTTACTTGCGTAAATCGACTCAGGGCCGGGTGATCAACATCGCCGGCACGCGCGGGCGCGAACCGGCGCCGCTGTCGATGATGTCGGGGCCGATCAACCTCGGCACGCTGAGCGCGACCAAGGCGCTGGCGAACGCGTTGGGGCCGGACGGCATCACGGTCAACGCGGTCAATCCCGGCACCACCGATACCGGGCGCTTCACCGAACTCGTCAACATGACGGCGAAGGACCGCAAGATGTCGAAGGCCGATGCGACGAAAATGCTGTTGCGCGAAGTGCCGATGGGCTGCGTGATCATGCCCGAGCACATCGCCGACGTGACCGTGTTCCTGGCATCGTCGCGCGCGAGCAAGCTGACCGGTGTCGCCAACGTCGACGGCGGGCGCACGCGGAGTATTTAACGGGCGCCGACGACGACGTTCATATCCATGAGGTTTTTTCGGGCTTAAGGCGCACCGCAACGGGCGCTTTTCCCTTTTCCGGGAATAAAGGCGGGTTGCCGGTCTATCCATATGCAGCCGCGCGAATAGGGCTGAGCGAGCTATCCCCGCCACCGGCGAGGGATCGGCTATGGAAAAGGAGCGCGTTATGAGCAACAGGATGAGAGTCGGCATGTTGTCTGCGATGGCGCTGATGTTTTCGGTCGGCGTGGCAGGCCCCGTCCATGCAACGGCCTTACCAATGGAAGATAAAATCGTGATCTCGCAATCCCAGGTGCCGCCCAAGTGTCAGAAAATCAAAGACCCGGTGAAGCGGCAGGCCTGCCTGAGGGAAAACAGCAAGTAACGCATATTTCATGCCTCCCCTTCCCAGCAATCAGCGGAACAACTGATTGGCCTCCTCATCGGGGGCCGACTTTTTTTGCGGCGTCCAAGATCGAATCGATGCCTGGGCGCGGACCGCGAATCGGCCGGAAAACCGTTATGGGTGCCGGCGGAAAACGAAGCCATTGCGGGCCTTTTCCCGGCATTTCCCGCATGTAATGCCGGTGTGCAACAATCCGAACGGATTATTGATATAAAAAGCCGATAGGCTTATGGTTCGCCGCCGTTTTCGGCCCGCGTATTCGTTCGGAGCCCCGTTTCTTGCGATGACGACACCGGACTATCGATCTGTCCTCTATGTCGTGGGCATGCTGCTGGTTCTGCTGGCGGCGATGATGTGCGTGCCCGCCGCCGTCGATGTGTTCACGCATGATCGGGAGTGGCAGCATTTCATTCTGTCGGCCGTGATTTGCCTGTTCGTTGGCGTTCTGTGCGCGCTGTCGGGCCGGCAGAAGGAATTCATCATCGGCATCCGCGAGGCGTTTCTCATCACCACCGTATCGTGGGTGACGATATCCCTGTTCGCGGCGCTGCCGTTTTATCTGCGCGGCGGCATGGGATTGACGAACGCGGTTTTCGAATCCGTTTCGGGCCTGACGACGACCGGTTCCACGGTGATGGTCGGCCTCGACGGCATGCCTCCCGGCATTTTGCTGTGGCGTTCGCTTTTGCAATGGATCGGCGGTATCGGCATCGTGGTGATGGCGATC
>JAVJPD010000439.1:0-13466 GCA_040216475.1 Rhodospirillales bacterium | reverse complement strand
TCGGCAGCACGCAATCGAACATGTCGATCCCGCGCGCGACCGAGTCGACCAGATCCTCGGGCTTGCCGACGCCCATCAGATACCGGGGCTTGTCCTCGGGCAGCATCGGTGCGACGTCGCCGAGAACCCGTCGCATGACCTCGGGGCCTTCGCCGACGGCGAGCCCTCCAATAGCATAGCCGTCGAAACCGATGTCCAGGAGCGCGGCGGCGGAGTCGGCGCGCAGATGCTTGTAAACGCCGCCCTGCACGATGCCGAACAATCCATAGCCGTCGCGTTCCTTAAACGCGCTTTTCGAGCGTTCGGCCCAGCGCATCGAAAGGCGCATGGACGCGGCGGCCTCGTCTTCCGTCGCCGGGAACGGCGTGCATTCGTCGAACGCCATGGCGATATCCGCGTCCAATAAGTGCTGGATTTCGACGGCGCGTTCCGGGGTGAGGTCGTAGGACGCGCCGTCGATATGAGACTGGAACGTCACGCCGCGCTCGGTCATCGTGCGCAGCTTGGCGAGCGACATCACCTGAAAGCCGCCCGAATCGGTCAGGATCGGGCCGGGCCAGTTCATGAATTTATGCAGGCCGCCGAGCTTGGCGATGCGCTCGGCGCCGGGGCGCAGCATGAGATGATAGGTGTTGCCGAGAATGATCCGCGCGCCGGTGTCGCGCACCGCCTCGGGGGTCATGCCCTTGACGGTGGCGGCGGTGCCGACCGGCATGAAGGCGGGCGTATCCACGGTGCCGTGGGCGGTTTCGAGAACGCCGGTGCGCGCCGCGCCGTCGCTCGCATGCACCGTGAAGGCGAGACCGCTCACGGCGCTTCCCCGCGGCTCAGCAGGCAGGCGTCGCCGTAGGAATAGAACCGGTAATCGTGTGCCACGGCATGGGCGTAGGCCGCCTTCATGCGCGCCGTGCCGGCGAAGGCGCAGACCAGCATGAACAGGGTCGAGCGGGGCAGGTGAAAATTCGTCAGCATCCGATCGGCGATCTTGAAACGGTATCCGGGCGTGATGAACAGCGATGTCTCGCCGGTGAAGGGCCGCACCGTACCATCCTCGCGGGCGGCTGTCTCCAGCAGGCGCAGCGCCGTGGTGCCGACGGGAACGATGTTGCCTCCGTTTGCGCGGGCCCGGTTGATCGCTTCCGCCGTGGCGGCGTCGATGCCGCCCCATTCGGCGTGCATCTTATGCTCGGCGATGGTTTCGGATTTCACCGGCAGAAAGGTTCCGGCGCCGACGTGCAGGGTGACGCAAACGTGCCCGATACCTTTTCTGCCGATGGCATTCATCAGCTCCGGCGTGAAGTGCAGACCGGCGGTCGGCGCCGCGACCGCGCCCGGCTTGTCGGCGAACATGGTTTGATAGTCGTGACGGTCTTGATCGTCCGGCTTTTTGCCGCGCTTGATGTAAGGCGGCAGCGGCATGGCGCCGAATTGTTCGAGACGTCCGCGCAGGGTTTCGCCCGGACAATCGAATTTCAGAAGCACTTCGCCGGCTTCGCCTTTGTCCATCACCGTTGCGGCGAAATCGGGTGCGAACTCGACGAGATCGCCTCGTTTCAGCTTGCGCGCGGGCCGCGCGAAGGCGCGCCAGGTATCGGCGGTTTCCTCCTTGTGCAAGGTCACCTCGACCTTGGCGCCGCGCCGCCGGCCGCCGAGGCGGGTCGGCACGACGCGGGTATCGTTGAAGACCAGCAGGTCGCCTTCGCTCAGCATATCCGACAGGTCCTTGATCAAACGGTCTTCGAGCGCATCGTTCACCACCAAAAGACGCGCGGCATCGCGCGGCGCGATCGGACGCTGGGCGATGCGTTCGGGCGGCAGGCCGTAGTCGAAATCGCTGAGGTGCACGATCGTACCGGTTTGTGAGCGGCCGTCGAAATTATGTAAACGGCCGCCGCAGGATTACGCTAGGGGCGCGAGTTGCCGCGCGGCCCGGCCGACCGCGTCGATCAAGGCATCCTCGGCGCCCTTGAAGGGGTGCGGCGTGTCGTCGTTGCCGACGACGATTTGCGTGTATGCCGAGCCCGGACCGGCTTCGTAAGCCGCCTTTCGTGCGGCGGCGTCCTTGGCGACGGCGGCGTCGCCCTTGCCGTAGATATCGACCGTCGGCACGGCGACGCGTCCGACCGTGGTCAGCGCGCTGACCCGGCCCTTGCCGTTGGTGCCGAGGCCGAGACCAAGGAACCCGGCGACCGGCAGCGGGCCCTTGCCGCCTTCTTCGGCCAAAAACGCACACAGATTGCGCGCGCCCATGCTGAAGCCGAGCAGCAGCACCTTTTCGGCGCCGTGCTTTTGCAACGCCGCCATGGCCGCGCGCGTGCGCGCATACGATTCGGGGAAAACGTACGGGTCTTCGTCCGGACCCTGCTCGTAGTATTCGAATTCATCACCCGCCTTCGGATCGGGCCGGGCGATGGACAGCGTCGTGTAGCCGAGTTCGTTCAGACTGCGGCGCAGAATGCCGACCGGCGGGGAGTCCGCATGGGTGTTGCTGCGGCCGTGAATCAGCACGACGCCGACATCGCCGGTGCCCTTGAGCAATAACCCCTGGAACCGGTCGCCGCCGCCGTGGTTCGCCGAATCGAGGGTCAGTTCGAGCGTGTTGTCCTGCGATGCGTCCATGATCGTTCTCCCGCGTTGCAATATCGGCGGGATTGTCGGACGGATCGCGGGGCGGGTCAACGTTTGCGCGCCGCCGCCCCCGGACTTTGGTTTTTGCGCGATATGCGCTATAGGTTCATCGTACATTCATCGCTTCGTCGTTCTTGATTTCAGCAAGAGATATCAATGGTTTTAGTACCCGCTTTCGATCCGCCCTACATCGGCGAATCCCCCGAAGACTCCGTCAAGCGCATCGAGTCGCTGGCCGATATCCGCCGTGCGCCGAACGGGCATGGCCATATGATCTGGCATGTATGGGGCAAGGGAACGCCGTTGGTGCTGTTGCACGGCGGCTACGGTTCCTGGCTGCACTGGATTCGGAACATCCCGTATCTGGCCACGCGTTTCACGGTTTATGCCGCGACCATGCCGGGTTTCGGCGAGTCGAGCGATCTGGGCGACCCGCAGACGATTCAGCATCTCGCTTCAATTGTGTCCGAAGGTATCGATCACGTCATACCCAAGGACACGCCCTATCACATGGCCGGGTTTTCCTTCGGCGGGATCGTCGGCGGCAACGTCGCGGCCCTGCAGGGCGAGCGGCAGTTGTCGCACACGTTTTCGGGCTCGAGCGGCATGGGGCTCACGCGCAACCGGCTCGAGGAATTTCATAGCTGGCGGGCGGCTGAAACCCCGGAAGCGCGCATGGCCGCGCATCGGAAGAATCTGGAAATCCTGATGATCGCCGATCCGAAGAAGGTCGACGATCTGGCACTTTATATTCAGAACTGGAATACGCCGAAGGGCCGGGTGCGCAGCCATAAGATGGGCCAGGCCGACAACCTGAGCGAGGCACTCTCCAAGGCGAAATGCCGCCTGATGGGGCTTTACGGCAGTTGCGACGCCTACGGCAAGGGCCACTTGCACGAGCGCGTCGAATTCCTGGGCCGGTTTCGAGACGATGTGATCTTCCGTCAGATCGAGGGCGCCGGGCATTGGGCCTGCTTCGAGGCCGCCGAAACGTTCAACGAGATGTATTGGGCGATGCTCGACGAGATCGGGGCGTAGAACACGGTCCGATTTGTTTAAAGGCAATAATGTCCTCTTTTTTTCGTCATACCCCGGCGCGAGTCCGGGGTATCCAGGGAACGAAAAACTGGATCGCCCGGGCTGTCGCCGGGCGATGACGGGTAGGAAAAACCATCGTATCGGAAAAAGGGCACTCTATCCCTTGACGTGATCGCGTTTGAAGGTCTCGTAGAACTTGAGCGCCGCCAGTGCGATCGCCGCGTTGCTTAATTCGTCGAACACCGGCACGCCGGCATCCAGCGCGATTTGGCGGAAATGACGCTTGATGTCCTCGGTTTCCGGATCGCCTTCCGAGCGTAGCGCGAGCAGGAAGTGCGCCTGGCCGGGATAGCGTTCCTGAATGCGGAACGCGGCCTTCAGCAGATTTTCCATCACGCTCGGCGGCGTGCGGCCCCGAAACGCCGCCATGTTGAGATGCATCACCAGGGCATCCGGTTTGCTGTGGGCGTAGATCGCGTCCATGTTCTTCTCGGCGATCCCGCCTTCTTCCTGGCGCAGGGTGCCGACCGGGGCGTCCACCGGGTTGTCGATGCTGGTGCCCGGCGGCAGGTTGAGCTCACGCAGTGCGGCGACCGATTTGGGATCGAACGGCGGCATGGAGAGGCCGCGCCGGGCGTAGAAATCGGAGGCCAGCACGCTGGTGCCGCCGCCGTTGCCGAACAGCATGATTCGGTCGCTCGGCCGGTCGGCGCGCGGCTCCAGGTTCTGGAACGCGAGCAGGGTGTCGATGAACTCATCGAGGGTATCGACGAGAACGCAGCCGGTTTGCTTGGAAAGCGCGAGCCAGACGCTTTCGTTGCCGGCGAGCGCGCCCGTGTGCGAGGCCGCCGCGCGCGACCCCTGTTCGGTGCGCCCGCCCTTGAGGATGACGACAGGCTTGCGGGCCTTCGCCGCGCGTAAGGATTCGAAGAACCGGCGGCCGTCGCGCACCTGTTCGAGATAGGCGCCAATCACCTTGGTCTGAGGATCGGCCAGGTAAAATTCGAACAGATCGGTTGGGCCGAGATCGGCGCAATTGCCGATCGACACCACGCCGCTGAACTTGACGCCGCGCCGCTGGCCGCGGGTCACGATATCGGTGCCGAGGCCGCCGCTTTGCGAGATCACGCCGACGCTGCCGATGTCGGGCGAGGAGGCCTCGACGAAGGTGATGCCGCCGCGCGGCGAATAAAGGCCGAGACAGTTCGGGCCGAGCACCCGGCAATCGTTGGTGCGGGCGGCCTCGATCAGATCCTGCTGCAGCGATACGCCCTCGGCGACCTCGCCGAAGCCGCTCGATATCACCTGTGCGAATTTCAGTCGGCCCTTGGCCGAGGCGATCACCTTGGCGACGCTCGCCGCGCCGACGGCGATGAACGCGTAATCGACCGGCTTCGGGGTTTCCGCCAGGGACGGATACACCTTGCAGCCGTCGATTTCGTCGGCTTTCGGATGGATCGGATAGATATCGCCCTTGAAGCCGTACTCTTTGATGCGGCGCAGGAACGTATTGCCGATGGTTTCACTGGTCGAGGACGCGCCGACGATGGCGACGGTCTTCGGCATGAACAAGGGGCCAAAGTAAGCCGCGGCGTCTTGTGCAGGCGCCGTTTTGTTCTTATCGGAATCACTCATGAGGATTTCGGTTCGGTCAGGATGAAGCGGGCGTCGACGGCGACGGCGCTTGCGTCGGAAACGATCAGCGGGTTGATGTCGGCTTCGGCGATGTCGCCTTCGAGCTGCATCAGGAGCCCGTCCTCGCCGCCGACCTTCATCAAAACGTCGATGATGGCGTCTTCCGAAACCGGCTTTTGGCCGCGCACGCCCTTGAGCAACGGCGCGCCCTTCAGTTCGGCCAGCATTTCGCGGGCGTCGATTTCCTCGATGGGGCAGATGCGGAAAGCGACGTCCTTGAGCACCTCGACGAAGATGCCGCCCAACCCCACCATCACCAGCGGGCCGAATTGCGGATCCTTGAGGCCGCCGACGACCAGTTCCTGGCCCGCCGGCGCCATTTCCTCGATCAGGTAGCCGTCGACGCGCGCGCCCTTGATCTTGGGCGCGTTTGCCATTGTTTCGATGGCTTGCGTGACCTCCTCGGCGTTCTTGAGGTCGACCTTGACGCCGCCGGCGTCGCTCTTGTGCAGGATGTCTTGCGACATGACCTTGACGACGACGGGAAAAGCGATGCCGTTCAGGTCCGCCGCCGCCGTTTCGGCGTTCTTGGTAACGACCGATTGCGGCACCTTGATGCCGTATTGGGCGAGCAGTTGCTTGCCGGCGGATTCGTCGAGCGCCCTGCGCTTGTCGGCGCGGGCCTTGGCAATGGTTTCTTGTGCGGTCATGAACGTCTTAACCCTATATCGTTGTCGGCCAGTATTGCATCAGATGCTTGCCGACACCGTTGCTCAGGCGAAGGCGCTGTATCTCTAGCATGCGGATCAGGTATTCGCGAGTCCGGCTCGGCGCGATCACGTCTTGCGTCGAATACACCGAGGCGAAACCCCACACGTCGCTTTCCTGGGCGATGTCGGCGAAGGCTTCCTCGAAACCTTCGTCGCCGGGCTCCTTGTTGTGCACGATCTTGGTGGCGGCCACCGGGTCCATGAAGCTGATCTCGGCGGTCGGCCAGCAGACGATATCGTCGGAATGGCGCCCGCCGCCCATGGCGACGTAGGCGCGGCCGTAGCTCTTGCGCATGATCACCGTCAGCGTCGGCACCGAGAGCAGACAAGTCGAGTTCATAAAATTCATGATATGGCCGGGAGCGGCTTGGCGTTCGGCTTCGAGTCCGATGAAGAAGCCCGGGGTATCGACGAACTTGATGATCGGAATGTTGAACGAATCGCACAGAACCTGGAAAGCGATCATCTTGTCGATGGCTTCGACGTCCATGGCGCCGGCCTTGTGGATCGGGTTGTTGGCGATGACGCCGACCACGTGGCCATCGAGGCGCGCCAATGCCGTGACCGCCGGTTTGCCGTAACGCGGTTTCATTTCGAAGAGCGAGTCCTTGTCGAAGATACGCTCGAGGATCTTCTTGACGTTATAGACCTGGGTGCGCCGTTCGGGCATCAGGGCGTGGATGTCGTCCATCTCCTCGCCCGAACCTTCCGTGACGGCCGCGCGCGGCGGGGTCTCGCGATTGTTGCTCGGCATGTAGCCGAGATAGGTGCGCAGAATCATCATCGCTTCTTCGTCGGTGTCGACGGCGTGATCGATCAGGCCGGTCGTTTCCAGGTGCAGTTTCCAGCCGCCGAGTTCCTCGAGATCGACCTCGCGGCCGATGGCCTTCGAGACGAGCTTCGGCGAGGATACCGCCATGCAGGAGCCCTTGCGGATCACGGCGAAATCGGAACAGCAGGTCAGCCACGCCGACGAGCCGAACGAAAAGCCGAGCGCGGCGGCGGCCCACGGCACGGTGCGGTCGCGCATGAACTGGCCCTTGTCGTTGCCGAGCAATTGCCCCATGCCGCGCGAGCCCATGGCGTCGGGCAGGCGCGCGCCGGTGGATTCGCCGATGAACAGCATCGGGATGCCTTTTTGCTGCGCGGTGGTCTTGACCCAGCCGACTTTCTTGGAGTTGGTCGCGCTCGTGGAGGCGCCCTTGACGGTGAAGTCGTTCACGACGAACGCGACGTCGCGGCCGTCGATCTTGCCGTAGCCGGTGATCTTGCCGTCCGTCGGGGTTTGCGCCGCATCTTGCGGGTAGACGCCCGAGGTGCCGAACAGGCCGGATTCGACGAAGGTGCCGGGATCGAGCAATTTGTCGATGCGTTCGCGCGCGTTCAGTTCGCCGCGCTCGCGGCGCTTGGCGAGTTTCGCTTCGCCGCCCATGCCGAGCGCCTTTTGCCGCCGGGCTTCCAGATCGGCGAGACGGTCGTCCCAGGTCTTGTCGACGAACCCGAGGCCGCTGCGCTTGCTCTGTTCGGCCGTCGCGCCCCCGGTTTTTTCGGCGGCTTTCGATTGAGCCATTCTCGTCTCCTTCGGCTTTGCGATTACGATGTCAGATTAGCGGTCAGCCCCGTGTGCAGATCGCCGCTGATGAATTCTTCCGAGTCGAGCACTTTGATCAGGAAGAGGATATTGTGCTTGACCCCGTCGATGACGAAATTCTGCAACGCCTCCTTGAGCCGCGCAATGGCCTGATCGCGATCGGCGCCGTGGGCGATGACCTTGGCCATCATCGGATCGTAAAACGGCGTGATTTCCTGGCCCTCGGCGTATCCCGTATCGATGCGGATGCCCGTCATGCCGAACGGCGGCCGGTAGGCGTTGAGGGGGCCGGGCGAGGGGAAGAACTTGACCGGGTCCTCGGCGTAGACGCGCGCCTCGATGGCGTGCCCCCGGCGTTCGATGGTCGCCGGCAGGATATCATCGACGGCGTGCCCGGCGGCGGAGCGGATTTGCGCCGCGACCAGATCGATGCCGGTGATCTCCTCGGTGATGCCGTGTTCGAGTTGCAGGCGCGTGTTCATCTCGAGAAAGTTGAAGCTGCCGTCGGCGCCGCGCAGGGTTTCGACCGTGCCGATGTTGTCGTAGCCCATATCGGTGAGCGCCTTTTCGATGGTCGCGGCGAGGCCGTCGAGCTGTTCGCGCGGAATGTTGGGGGCGGGCGCTTCCTCGAGGACTTTCTGATAGCGCCGCTGCACGGAGCAATCGCGCTCGAAAATCGTGCGGACCTTGCCGTTCTTGTCGCCCAAAACCTGGAATTCGACGTGGCGCGGCTTTTCGAGAAGCTTTTCGAAGTAGACCTCGTCGTTGGAGAACGTGCGCAACGCCAAGGCGCGCGCGCGTTCGACGGTCTTGAGGAGTTTCGTTTCGTCGTTCACCGGCTGGATGCCGATGCCGCCGCCGCCGCCCGCGGCCTTGATCAGAAGCGGATAGCCGATCTTGCGCGCGGCCGCGAGAATATCGTTCTCGTTCGTGCTCAGCACGTCCGAGCCCGCGCCCATGGGCAGACCATGGCTTGCCATCATCGTGCGGGCCTTGACCTTGTCGCCCATGTTCTCGACCCAGTGCGGCGACGGACCGATGAAGGTCACGCCGATATCGTGGAGCGCGTGCGAGAACGTGACATTCTCGGACAGGAACCCGTAACCCGGATGAACCGCATCGGCGCCGGTCTGCTCGACGGCGTGCAGCAACGCGTCGACGTTGAGGTAGGAGTCGCGGGCCTGGGCCGGGCCGATCAGGCGGGTTTCGCTCGCCTCGGCCAGATAGGGCGCTTTCGCATCGGCTTCCGAGTAGACGGCGACCGACGGAATATTGAGCTTGTTCAGCGCGCGCAAGACCCGTGCCGCGACGGCGCCCCGATTAGCGATCAAAACCTTTTTGAACATCATTTACACCACTTAAATACCCCGCTTGGGGGGTCCAGAGCCGAAGCGCGGCCGGCTTGATGATAGGGGCGGCAATATTCGTGAATGTACCGTGAACGGTCGCCACGGAGATAGAACCGCGATATAGATGGCCTTCTCCATAATGTCGAATATCGTTTTTGTCACCATTCATAACGAAAAGTTATGAATCCATACCCCAAGCGCGGCGGCTGCCGCCGCGCTTTAAGGGCGCACGCCGCCTTTTTTCTTCGGCCCCAGGCCCAGTTTCAGCTTGCCCTGCATGGCATCGAAGAATTGGCACAAATAAGGCCGGGTCTCGCGCGGATCGATCACGTCCTCGATCGCAAACGCTTCGGCGGTGCGAAACGGCGAGGAGAGCGACTTCAGTTCCGCTTCGATCTCCGCCCGGCGTTTTTCCGGATCGGGCGCGTTTTCGATTTCGTGCTTATAGGCCGCCGACACGCCGCCCTCGACGGGCAGCGAGCCCCAGGTGGCCGACGGCCAGGCGATCTTGAAGTTGAGCCCGGTCTTGTCGAGGGTCGTGCCGCCGGCCATGCCGAAGCAGCGGCGAACGATCAGCGACATTTTCGGTACCGTGGCCTGCATCTTGACGTAAAGCTGACGCATGCCTTCGCGCAAGACGCCGTTCATTTCCGCCTCGACGCCGATGCCGTAGCCCGGCACGTCGACGATGAACAGGATCGGGATGTGGAAGCAATCGCAGAGTTCGATGAAACGGGTCTGCTTGCGCGCCGATTTGATGTCGACGACTCCGCCCAGCATCGGGTTGTTGGCGATGATGCCGACGACCTTGCCGTTCAGGCGCGCGAGCATGTTGATGCCGGCGCGCCCGTAGGTCGGCTGGACTTCGAACGCCGAGTCCTTATCCACGATCATCTCGATCAGGTGGTGCATATTGTAGGGCTTGCGGGTATCGCGCGGGATGATGTCGAGAAGTTCGTCTTCGCAACGGTCGATCCGATCGCCGGTATCGACCACGGGCGGCAGTTCCCAGACGTTCTGCGGCATGTAACTCAGGAACCGCTTGATCTGGCGAAGGCAGTCCTCGTCGTCCTCGGCGACGTTGTCGATGGTGCCCGCCTTGTTGACGGCGATACGCCAGCCGCCGAGTTCCTCTTTCGTCACCTTTTCGCCGGTGCCGCGCTCGACCACCGGCGGGCCGGCGGCGAAGATGGAAGATTTCTTCGTCATGATCGTGAAGTGCGACATCATCACGCGCCCGGCGGGACCGCCCGCCGCGGTGCCCATGACGGCGCTGACCACGGGCACGGTTTCGAGCAATTCCACCGTGTTTTGAAACGGCATCCGGGTGTGGCCGGGCAGGGCGGCGTAACCGAGCTTCTTGGTGGAGCCGACGCTGCCGCCGTAGCCGGAGCACAACCGCACCAGCGGGATCTTGTATTCGCAGGCGAGATCGTCGACGAAACCGCTTTGCCCGCCCTTGATGCGCCAGCTGCTGCCCGACATGCTGGTGCCGCCGGGAATGGTCGTATCCTCGCCGCCGACCGCGACGGGCCGTCCGTCGATCTTGGCGAGTCCCATGACGTAGGGCATCGGCACGACGTGCTGCACGTTGCCGTTTTCGTCGTAGGTCGCCTTGCCGGCGAGTTTACCGACTTCCTGGAACGAGCCTTTGTCCGTCAAGTGACCGATACGCTCGCGGATCGTCAGATAGCCGCGTTCGTGATAGCCGCGCACGCGCTCCTCGCCGCCCATGGCCTCGGCCCATTGGCGCCGCCTGGCAATTTCATCGGCTTCCGGTTTCCACGACATGATGGCTCTCCTATTCCTGCTTCGCGCCTTGGCTCAAAACCGCTTGTGCCGCGGCGTCGTTACAGAAAACGACGCCCTCGGATTCGAATTTATCGATCTCGACGTCCCGGTAGCCGAGCAGCGTCGACAAAACGTCCCGGGTGTCCTGACCGACGCGCCCGCCGGCGTGGCGGATTTCACCCGGCGTCAGAGACAGCTTCGGCACGATCCCGGCGAGCTTCACGGTGCCGAGCTCGCCGTCCGGGGTTTCGTGCAGCATGTCGCGGGCTTGGAAATGCGGATCGCCGAACACGTCGGCGATGGTGTTGACACGGCTCGAGGGGATGTCGTGCGCGCCGAGGCGCTCGATAATTTCATCGGCCTCGTATTGGCCGGTCCAGGATTGGATGATGTCGTCGATTTGATCCTGGTTCTTGGCGCGGTTGACCCGGCGCTGAAAGCGTTCGTCCTCGGCAAGCTCGGGCTTGCCGATGGCCTTGACCAGCCGCGCGAAGCCGGCATCTTGGGAGCCTTGGATGTGGACGAACTCGCCGCTTTTGCTGGCGAACAAGTTGTTGACCGCGCTGTCGATCAGGCGCGCGCCCGAGCGTTGCGGCACGAACTGCAGTTTGTCGTAGGCCGGAACGTAGGGCTCCATGAAGCTGAAGGCGGCTTCGCTCAAGGCGAGGTCGATGTATTGCCCCTTGCCGGTGCGCAGCTTGTGGACCATCGCCATCACGGTGCCGAAGGCGCCGTAGAGGCCGGTGATGTAATCGGTCAGCGCCAGGGTAACGCGCGACGGCGGCCGGTCGGGCTCGCCGATGATGCTGCGCAGGCCGCTGACCGCCTCGCACACGACGCCGTAGCCGCGGCGGTCGCTGTAGGGTCCGGTTTGGCCGTAGCCGGAAATGCGTGTCATGATCAGCCCCGGATTGATTTTGATGAGGTCCTCATAGCCGAGGCCCCAGCGTTCGAGCGCGCCGGGCTTGTAGTTTTCGACCACGATGTCGCTTTTGGCGACGAGATCCTTGACGATCTTCTGACCCTGCGGCGATTTGAGATTGAGCGCGATCAGCGCCTTGTTGCGCATCAGGCTCGCGGCATAGAGGGATTTGGTGTGAATGCGTTTACTCGACGCGCGCACCGGATCGCCGGTCGCCGGCTCGATCTTGATGACTTCGGCGCCGAAATCGGCCATGAGGCGGGCGCAAAACGGCCCGGCGATGGTGGTGCCGAGCTCGACGACGCGGAGTCCGGCCAGGGGGCCCGAGAACGGGCCGGCGAAGAAATTCGGATTTTCTGACGACGGCAAGAGATCCTCCCGGAGCGGGTTTGATTGTTTGCCGGATATAACGTCCGATTTTCGATGGAGTCAAACCGTGCCGTGACGGATAGAATGCGATCCGTTTGACGGCGACTTCAAAACGGAAATCGAATGATCCTATACAAAGCCGAGGATTTGGGCGCTTTCGTTACGCCTTTCGGTGCGATGGCCGAGCAAAGCAGCGGTTCGGCGCCCCGGGACGGTCCGCTCGCGGGGCTGACGTTCGCGCTCAAGGATCTCTACGACGTCGCGGGAATCGTCACCGGCTGCGGCAGTCCCCGGTGGGCGCAAACCCACGGGCCGGCGGCCGAGAACGCGCCGGTGCTGGATCGTCTTCTCGCGGCGGGTGCGGTGCTGATGGGCAAGACCCACACGGACGAGCTTGCCTACAGCCTGCTCGGCATGAATCCCCATTACGGCACGCCGCTGAATCCGCGCGCGCCGGACCGGATTCCCGGCGGGTCCTCGAACGGCTCGGCCTCGGCCGTGGCGGCGGGGATCGTCGATTTCGCTATCGGCTCGGACACCGGCGGCTCGGTGCGTCTGCCCGCGAGCTTTTGCGGCATCTTCGGCATGCGTCCGAGTTACGGGCGGGTGTCGCTCGAGGGCGTGATGGCGCTGGCGCCGAGCTTCGACACCGCCGGCTGGTTCGCGCGCGACGCGGCGCTGTTACAACGAATCGCCCGGGTGTTGCTGCCGTCCTGGGATGACGAGACGGACGATATGCCGTCGCGGGTGTTGCTGGCCGAGGATGCGTTCGAACGGATGAACGCCGCACCGCGCGAGACCTTATGGCCGCATGCGGAGCAAGCCGCGCGGGTTCTGGGCGAGCCGGAAGCGATTCGTTTAAGCGAGAACGGGCTCGAGGAATGGATGGATGTGTTTAGGGTCATTCAGGCCCGGGAAGCCTGGAACCGTCACGGCGATTGGATTCGAGAGGAAGGCGGCAATGTCGACAAAGGGGTGTACGAACGCTTCCTGATGGGCTCGCGAATCACCGACGACGCATTCGAAAACGCCCGCGAAAAGCGCGAAGAGATCACCGCGCGGATGAATAAGGCGTTGGACGATAAAACGATCCTGATCGTGCCGACGACGCCCGACATCGCGCCGTTGAAAACCTCATCGCCGTCTTTTTTTGCGGCGTTCCGCAATCAGGCGCTGTCGATACTCTGCATCGCCGGGCTGGCGCGCTTGCCGCAGATCACCCTGCCGATTACGGTACACGGCGGTGCGCCGTTGGGCCTGTCCGTGATCGGGCCGCGCGACGGCGACGCGTTCCTGCTTCGGATCGCTTCGCGCCTTGCCGGCGCGCTCGGTATCGAAGCGCAATGAAACGGCGAACGTCTTGAGCGTTTCAC
>JAVJPD010000438.1:0-1370 GCA_040216475.1 Rhodospirillales bacterium | reverse complement strand
CCGGTGCCCGGCGGGCCGACCAGCAGCACGCCTTTCGGGATGCGCCCGCCGAGGCGGCCGTAGCGCTGCGGGTCCTTCAGAAAGTCGACGATCTCCTGCAGCTCGTCCTTCGCCTCGTCGACGCCGGCGACGTCCTTGAAGGTCACCTTGGTGTCCGTTTCGACATAGATTTTGGCGCGGCTCTTGCCGACCGACATCAGCCCGCCGCCGCCGAATCCTTGTTTTTCGGCCAGGCGCCGGATCAGGAACATCCAGATCAGCAGGAAAACCCCCATCGGCACGATCCAGGAGAGGATGTCGCGCAGCCAGGTGCTTTCGGTGCCGCCGGTCACCGTGACGCCGTATTGGCGCAGGTCCTTGGCGAAAGCGGGTTCGATGCGGGTGGTGACGAATTGTTTCTTGCCGTCCGGCGTGGGCGTCTTGAGAAGCCCGCGCACGTGCTTTTCGGTGACGGTGATCTCGCTGATCTTGCCCTGTTCCAGGTAACTTTGGAATTCGCTATAGGGAATCGTCTCGACCTGCTGCAGGTCGGTGAAGAACCGCTGCAGCATCAGGATGCCGATCACGGCGAAAACGACGTACCAGAGGTTGATCTTGATTTGGCGGTCCATGCGGCACCTTTTCCACGAGCGAAAAGTCGTGCGGAGATTAAGAATAACCGCGCCGAGGGCGTCAATGCTTGATGTGGATCAACGAAGCGGGCATGCGCCCGGGCTCAGGCGTCGAGCCCCATCAGATGCCGCGCGAAGGCGCGCGCCTCGAACGGCTTGAGGTCGTCGATTCCCTCGCCGACGCCGGCCGCGTGGATGGGCAGCTTGAACGTATCGGCGAGCGCCACCACCACGCCGCCCTTGGCCGAGCCGTCGAGCTTGGTCATCACCAGGCCCGTCACGTTCACCGCGGCGCGGAACACCTCGACCTGGGAATGCGCGTTCTGTCCGACGGTCGCGTCCAGCACCAGCAGGCAATCGTGCGGCGCGCTTGCGTCGAGCTTCTTGATCACCCGGACGATCTTCTCCAATTCGTCCATCAGGTTCTTCTTGTTCTGCAGCCGTCCGGCGGTGTCGATCATGACGACGTCGATGTTTTCGCGTTTGGCCCGTTCGAGGGCATCGAACGCGAGCCCGGCGGCATCGGCGCCGAGTTGCGAGGTCACGACCGGGCAATCGGCGCGCTCGCCCCACACCTGCAATTGCTCGATGGCGGCGGCGCGAAACGTGTCGCCGGCGGCCAGCATCACGCTCTTGCCCTGCTCGCGGAACTGCTTGGCGAGCTTGCCGATGGTCGTGGTCTTGCCGCTGCCATTCACGCCGACCATCAGCACGATATGCGGTTTCCGGCCGGTGGCGACATCGAGCGGCCTTGCCGCC
>JAVJPD010000437.1:0-9274 GCA_040216475.1 Rhodospirillales bacterium | reverse complement strand
AATCGCCCTGGGAGCGTACCGTGTAGTAGTTCGAATAGAAATCGGTATCTGGATTGAGCATGGTCACGTCGCTGTAGGCCAGGGTCATGTTCTTCGGCGTGTTTTTGCGCAGATAGTCTTTGAGCAGGGATTTATATTTCTTGCCGATGGCTTCGAGTTCCTTCGGCTGGCGGAGAAACTCCGGCATGGCGTCCTGTTCCGTGAATAACTCGAAGAAATTCCTGCCGACGTAGAAGGACGGCATGTGAACCGGCTGGATGTTCCAGACGCCGTCCTCGTCGAGCAGCGCGATCTTGAGCCGGCGGCCCGCGAGGATCGCGGTCTCGACCGCCTCGACCGACTCGGTCTTTTCCGAATGCCAGACCAGTTCGTAGTTTTGCGGTGCGACGAAAATAACCTCGGCATAGGCCTTCTTGCTGCAAATCCGGGTAAACCCCTCGCCGAGGCTGCAGTTAACGACGAAATCGTAATGGTTGGAGTAGGCGTAGGAATAGGCGGCGTTGAGGTCGTAATCCTTGAACTGAAAGGAGATCGCGTGGCGCGGCGAGGTCTTGGCGAAGAATCGTTCGCCGATCAGCGTGATGTGCGGCAGCTCGAAGGATTCGATCATATCGGGGAAATCGACCTGCACGTTCTTGTGGGGGTGCAGGACGACCCGAAGCGTCGCGCCGTTCAGCAAGTCTTCGGCGGTCGGGGCCGTTGCCGGTTCGTTCGTCATTTCAGTTGAACTCGATGAAGAGGCGATTGATATAGCGAAACGGCTCGGCGGCGATCCATTTCGGCAGATGCATGACGGCGTCGCTGCCCCATTCTATCGTTCGGAGTTCGTTTTGCAGTTGCGGCGCGCAGCTGTATACCACCTGGCAGACCAGCCGGTCCGTTTCCGTCGGCATGACGCCCTTGTGGATCGTGCGCGGGACCAGAAGGTGTGACGTGCCGGCGGAACCAGTCAGCGTCACCGGGCCTTGGCCGAAATGTTCCTTGACCTCTTCGTCGGTCTTGCGGTGTTGCACGAAGTACCAGTGGTCGAAGGCTTCCTGATCGGATGCCTTTTCCTGAAGCGAGCGGATCACGGAGAAGTTATGGCTGCCGTCGATCAGTTTATGCGGGCCGGCGCCCTCGTCGACGTCGGTGAGGTAAAGCATCAATGTGCAGAACCGGTAATCGGCGAGGTCGAAATGAAACAGCTGGGCTTTTTCCGGCGCGGCACGATGGGCGAAAGACCACCAGGCGGAGTAATCCACGACCGTCGGAATCGTGCCGAGGTATTTGGCGACGGTTGAAATCAACGCCGGATGATTGGCGATCGCCAGGAAATTCGGGCAGCCGAGGACGCTCTCCAGGGGATAGTGCGCGATATAGGGGCGTTCCTTGCGGGCCTGCTCGAGGCTGTAGAGCGTCGGGTTCGGATTATAATTGCCCGGATAGCAGTCCTGGGTTTCGAAATACTCGACCATGGCCGCTACTTTCTTGGCGTCGATTTTCGGCATTTCGACGTAGCCGTGCGCGGAAAGAGCATTGGCGCGCGCCTCGACCTGGCCGCCATCGCTGAGGCCGCTCGCCGGAATCTTGAGGTGGTTGCGGATGTAGTCGTCGATGCCGTCGACCATGATGTTGATGGCTTTGTCCGACAGGTTCCGGATCATCGCCCACATGACGCGATTGTGAGCCCAGAAGAAATCCTTGTGTTCTTTGAGCGAGGCGACAGGCTCGGTGAACAGATGGCGCACCGGCGCGAAATGCGGCGCGGTCATGATTTGCGCGTAAAAGCCGCGCTGCCAGGCATTGAGCTGTTCTCGTGCGGACATCCGCATGCCTACAGTTTTCTCAGTTGGCCGGTGTCTTCAAGAATCGACATATAATCTTCGATTTTTCCGCTGCGGTTTTCAACATCATCTTGCGGCATGTGGAGCATCGCGCCTTTGACGTTGCGGGGCTGTTCGTAGGTGTTTTCGATCATATCGTCCGTGATGATGCCCTCGGGCAGAACGGAAAACAGTTTCGCGAACTCGGTTTTGTCCTTGGCGAACAGCTTTTCGCTCTCGACGCTCGCGTGGCGATGCGGCGGCAGGGTCTCGAAAAAGCACCGTGACAGGGTTCGCGTCAGGTAAAAATACCAGGCGATTTGAGCTTCGGGGGGAAGGGTTTCGTCCTGGAAAAAGACGAATCGGCCATCGGGAAAATCCGGATCGAATTGCCAGTGCTGAAGCTGCCGGTTGCGCCATTGATTTTTCCCGTAAAAGGACTTGAAGGTTTTGGTGTCGTTGCGGCGCATGTGGATGAACCGGCTGTCGGGAAACAGGGTGGCGCAGAAGGGAGCGAAAATCGTATCGAAATGATTGGCGATAACGACGGTTTTCCGCATGCGAATGGCATACAGGAATTCGGCTGTCCGGCTCTCGATATAATCGGTAAGGATGCGTTTGATGACGGCCTCGTCGAAATTTCCTTCGATCATTCTGTACAGCAAATGATTGCGGTCCATCGGCGTGGAACGGATCGCCAGATTATGATGGGAAATGATCGTATCGGATTGATTCAGGAGTTCGTGAAGCGCTTCGGTGCCGCAGCGACCCGTCGAGAGGATGAATACCGGTGCCCAGTCCTTCGAATCGAACGCTTCGCGGAACGCCTTGAAATTGTATCGCCAGACGTCGAACGCCCCCCGCGTGATCAGAGTTTCGGTCAAGGATCGAAAATCCCGGATGTTTTGGCGCAAGCGGTTCGGATCGAGCGTCGGGGCTTTATAGCGTTTGCGCGCCTCGTTTGTTTCCGAACGATCGTAAATCTGCCGGCTGAGATCCGTGTGCAAATAGGCATAGGCCATAAACGCGTCGGGCGCCTTGATCGGTTGTTCCGGTTCCCGGCTGAACAGGCTTCCCGCATCGTTGCCGTAATTGAAACGCGCGAGTTGATACCGGGTCCAGATCGGCGCCAAATTCGTCTTGAGAAAGTTTTTGCAAAAGGCCTCGGTTTTTTCGAGGTCGGCGGTCTTGCTGGTATAAGAACAGGCCCGCAGGAGCTTGACGGTCGGGCTGAAGGGCGGCGAGTCTTTCGATATCGCGTCGCGATAAGACAGGGCAGCATGCTTCCATTCGTCGAGGCCGGACCAAAGCTCGCCTAAAAGTTCATGAACGTTCAGCGTCATGGAGAGCTTGGGCCATTCGACGGTCAGCTTCTCGAGGCCGTGACTGTGTGTCTTGGCTTCCTCGATATTGCCGGTTTCGATCAGGGTGCCGCACAAGCAGGGAAGGAACTGCGCCACGCCGCGCTCGACTTCATGTTGGGCGACGCGGATGGCTTCTGGTTCGTTTCCGAGGGATTTCAGCGTGAACCAATAACCATGTGCCGCGCCCGGCGCATCGGGGGCGCGCTTCAATATCTCTTCGAACAGTTGTTTGGCGGCATTCAGTTGGAACGTGTGAGCGTACGACCAAGCGAGAAACGTGCCGATCTCATTGTCTTCGCCCCGGGACAGACGATACGTTTCTTGCAGTAACGGCAGGGCCTCGGCGTATTTTTCGTCAGCATACGTAGCAATGCCGCGGGCGCGCAGATCTTCGCCTTTTGGTTCGGTGTGGGTTGTGGGTTCCATAAGTGTTCGGTCAAGTTAAAACGCCGTCATCCGGGCGTTCGGCCTTTGCACTGATTTTCCATGCCTCGGTTGCCGGTGTTTCCGTCCTGCACGGGAAACACCGGCAAGACTAACAAAATTAAGATTAACAAAATGCTATACCGTTAATCCCATATTTTTATGGCTGCTATCCCGTAAGGGCATTGAATTTGCTGTTTTGCACGAAAGAGAGCGCCCGCCGGCCCAGCGCCCGGGCCTCGAACAGAAGCGCCGAATCCATGCCGACCACCAAGTCCGCCGCCAGAATCGCCTCGAGCGGCGTGCCCTGGCTGCTGATGAGAATGCGCGGGGGCTCTTCGCGCCGGTAGCCGTCGTATTTTCCGGGCGGATCCCGGGGATGGGGCCGGATGACGACGACCACCTCGTTTTTGGCGGGGTCCACGCCGCCGAGCGGCCGTCCGATGGCCAGATCGGAGGTGAAGGCCCGCAGGAGCAGGTGTTCGTCCCACGGCGCGGGGCGGCCGAGGGCCGCCATCTCGGCGGTGTTTTCGGCGGCGAACAGAACGACGCGGGCGTCGTCGTCCGCCCCCCAGGCGGCGCGCAAGGAGGCACGGGCATCCTTGTGCCGTTCGGCGAGCCGGGCCAGGCGCGCCAGGTGCAGATTCTCGGTGACGTGCAGGCGGTCTTCGGGAATGCCGGCCTCGGCCAGCGTGTCGCTCGAAGGGCGGTCGAGGGCGAACACCAGATCGGGGGTGATCAATGTTCCCTCCCGCGTGCGGAAGCGCACGTCCAGATTGACGAGATTGTCGAGAAACACCGCGACCGGGATGCCCGCCCGCTGCGCCGTCCGCCACAGATCGACGGTATCGGGTTCGTCGATGTCGTCGGTGCCGGTAACGACTAAGGCGATATCGCGTTCCTTCAGCAGGCTTTCGGGAACCGTTGCGGCGTGCTCTTCGGCCTCGATCCCGGCGGCGCGCCAGACGTCGAGGGCGAATTGGCGGCCCAGCACCGCCGCTTCGGGGCATTCGCCTTTCTTGAGCCCGAGACATTGACGCAGGGCTTGAATGGCCGGTGCACCGGGTTTCGGGCTTCGGCATAAGAGCTCATGCACGGCGACCAGTTGGTTGGTGGCGCCGGGATCGCGGCTGAAGAACAAAACGGCGGGTTTGGCGCTCACGAGGCCGCTTGCGCGTTTTTCAGCGCATCCAGATTGTCGAATACCTTATGGAAGGCACGCGCGACGTCGTCGAGATCGGATTCGGTCATGGGCGGGCGCATCAATTCGTGGCCGATCAGGCTTTTCTCGTGCGCTTCTTCCGCCGCCGGGCAGATGCCTTTCGAATAATCCACGTTCCCCGTGTAATGCGGGCACTTGAACGGGCAGGATACCTCACCGTAGCCGATGAGTTTTTGGTACATCGGCAGCAGGTAAAGCGGTTTGACGTAACCGCCCGAGATCAGCGGGCCTTCCTGCTCGCGCATTTCGCTTGCGGGCAGTTCCGCGCGCAGGGCTTCGACGATGCGCGCGCGCGGTACGCCGGTCGCGGTCTTGTCGTAGCGCATGGCGTGAACGTAATAGGCGTGCTCGCTATCCTCGCGCACGAACGGCATGGCGAGCCCGGACAGGCCCGCGAGTTTGCTTTCGAGGTAACGCACGTTCTTCTGCCGTGCCGTGATCAGGGCCGGCGCCTTCTTCATCTGGCTGCGCGCGATGGCGGCTTCGATCTCGCCGAGCCGGAAATTGAAGCCGATCATGTTGATCAGGTTTTGGGTTCCCTTGGCCTCGACGACCGATTCGCCGTGATTGCGGATCAGTTGGCAGCGGTCGGCCAAGTCGTCGTCGTTGACGGTGATCAGGCCGCCTTCGCCGGTGTGGATGTGCTTGTGATAATTCAGGCTGAACACGCCCATGTGCCCGAGCGTGCCGACCGGGCGGCCCTTGTATGTGGACAGCGGCGCCTGCGCGCAGTCCTCGATCACGATCAGGTTGTGCCGTTCGGCCAGTTCCATGATCGGGTCCATGTCGGCGGCCTGGCCGAAGAGATGCACGACCACGATCGCCTTGGTGCGCTCGGTGATGCGCGCGCGGATACTGTCCGGATCGAGGCAGTAGGACGTAGGCTCGATATCGGCGAACACCGGCACGCCGTTGAAGATCAGGATCGCGGTGGCCGAGGCGCTCATGGTGTAGGGCGAGACGATGACCTCGTCGCCCGGGCCGACGCCGGCGGCGCCGATGGCCGTATAAAGCCCGCTGGTGCAGGAATTCACCGAGATCGCGTGCTTGGCCTTATAGGCCGCGGCCCATTCGGATTCGAGTGCGCGCACTTCGGGGCCGCCGTAAAAATCCTCGTGCCAGGCGCCGAGATACTTCGACAGCACGCCGCTCTCGACGACGGCCTTGGCGGCGGCGACTTCCTCCGCGCCGATCGGACGATAGGCGGGAAACGGCTGGGTCCGGACCGGCGTGCCGCCGAAAAGGGCGAGGCTGCTCATGAGCGTTCTTTCGCGATGTCGATCAGGCGTTCGCAGACGTTTTGGGTTTCGAGCGCCGTGCGGCCGTCGCTCGCCAGCGGCGCGCCCTCCGCGATCGCCTTATACAGGTTGTCGACGGCGCGATAAAGCGCGCGGCCCTGGCCGCCTTCGCGCGTTTCGCCCGGCCCCAGGGTTTTGTGCCCGGCGAAGCGCGGGTTGTCGCCGGCGGGGCGCTCACGGATCACGTTCATGCCCTGCTCGAGCGCGACCTGGCCTTTCTCGAATGTCAAGCGGGCCTCGAACACGTCGTAGAGGCGGGAATCGGTGCCGTTGAGCTTCACCGGCGCGCCCGTGCGGGTTTCAAGCAGGGCGTCCAGGGTCGGATCGTTGTCGGTGTAATCGGTTTGCGCGCGCAACACGTCCTTGGGCTTCAGCGGGCCGAGCAGGAATTGCAGGGTGTCGATCATGTGCCCGCCGTTGTGCCGGATGCCTTTTCCGTAATCGCCTTCCGCGATCTGCAGTTTGCCCCATGTGCCCGCGTCGATGTCGTTTTTGAGCGCCTCGAGCGTCGCGTCCCAGCGGCGCAGATAATTGACGGCGAGCGGCTTGCGGGCATTGGCGTAGGCGACGACCAGACGCCGGGATGCGGCGAGATCGTCGGTCAGCGGTTTTTCGCACATCACGCCCTTGACCGGCGTTTTGAGAAGTTCTTGCAAGAGCGCCGCATGATGCGACGTCGGCGTGCAGATGCTGGCGGCGTCGGGCGTGACGCCGGCACCGAGCAGTTCGGCGAGCGTCGCCGCGCCGTTCGGGATATTCCAGGTTTTCATGAATTGCGTGCGCCGGTCCTCGTCGGGTTCGACGCAGCCGGTCAGCGTGAAATGCGGATGCTCCCGGTAGGCTTTGGCATGGGTGAGGATGTCGGGGCCCGCGCGGCCTTCATCGTAACCGCCCGCAATCGCGCCGCAGCCGACGATGACGGCATTAAGAGTCTTTGCGGATCCAGTTGTGTTGGACATGGGAATTGATTTCTAGCAGTTCCGGGCGTTTCTTGAACAGCTTGAACATGTCGGCGAGGGTAAACGCCGGATTATCCGGATAAAGCGCCTCGAACACCTTGCGGATCATCTCGTAATCCTCGGGCGTATCGAGCGTCAAACGCCAATCGGGCGCGGTGAGATTCTTGGGCGCCGTCACGTTCTTCAGCCGGTAGATTTCCGGGTGGTGGTAGATGAACAGGCTGACATGTTCATGATCTTGAGGATCGTTCGTGCGCTCGGCGACGTCGGCGAGGATATCGGTCGCGAACACCTGCGTATCCATGCCGATGGGATAGGAGCGCTCGATCACGTTGGAGACATAATCGGCGCCGGTGGCGTTATAGGTATCGATGATTTTCTGGATCACGCCGGGATCGATCAGCGGGCAGTCGCCGGTGGTTTCGACGATCACGTCGACGTTGTGGGTTTGGGCGGCCTCCAAAACACGCGACAGCACGTCGTCCTCGCTGCCGCGGTAGAAATTGACGCCGACCCGCTGGGCCAGCTCGACGATGGGGTCGTCGGCCGGTTTCACGGTGGTGGCGACGATGATCTTATCGGCGCCCGGCACCCGCTTGAGGCGCTCGATCATCAATTCGAGCATCGGCTTGCCGACGGCGTCTTTGAGAACCTTGCCCGGCAGGCGTGACGATCCCATGCGGGCCTGGATGGTGATGGCGGTGGTCATGGCGGAGGTCATGGCGTCGGCGGTTCCTCAGCCGATGCCCAAAACGTCGGCGAGGGCGCCGGTGACGCGTTCGACGTCGGTGTCTTCCATGCGCACGTGGAGCGGCAGGCTCAGGCAGCGGGCGTAATAGGCGTCGGCGCCGGGCAACGCGAGATCGCCGTAGCGTTGCCGGTAATAAGGCTGCCTGTGCACGGGAATGTAGTGGACCTGCGAGCCGATGCCCTTTTCCTGCAGGCGGCGCATGGTATCGGCGCGGCTTATGCCGGCGGCCTCGAAATCGATCAGCACGGCATAAAGATGCCAGGCGGGAACGCATCCCTTGATGCGCCCGATGGGTTTGACGGTGGGGGCGAGCGCGACGACGTGTTTGTCGTAATGATCGGCGAGCGAGCGGCGGCGTTCGGCGAAGCGCTCAAGTTTCTTCAATTGGCTCAGGCCGAGCGCGCAGTGAATGTCGCTGGCGCGGTAGTTGAAGCCGATCTCGGGCATTTCGTAGTACCACGGGTTCGGCGCGCCGTTCTCGTCGAACGCGAGGTCCTTATTCAGGAATTCCTCGGGCGTACGGGTCATGCCCTGGTTGCGCAGGCGCCTTAACCGGTTCGCGAGCGCCGTGTCGTTGGTGGTGATGACGCCGCCTTCGCCCATGGCGATGATCTTCACCGGGTGTAGGGAAAAAACGGCCATGTCGGCGAACCGGGCGTTGCCGACCGGCATCAATTCGTTGCCCGCCCGGTAGCTGCCGCCGAGGGCGTGGCAGGCGTCCTCGACGATCCCGAGGCCGTGTTTGTCGGCGACGGCCTTGAGGGCGGCGGGATCGGCGCACTGGCCGGCGAGATCGACCGGATAGACCGCCTTGAGTTTTTTCGGATCGGCGCGGCGGATCGCGTCCTCGAATTCCTTCGGGCCCATCAGGCCGGTGTCCGGATCGACGTCGGCGAACACGACGTCGGCGCCGACGAAGCGGGCTGCGTTGGCGGTGCTGAGAAACGTGATGGTCGGCACGATGACCTGATCGCCGGGTGCGAGGTCGAGCGCCAACGCGCTCAAATGCAGCGCCGCGGTACCGTTGGCGCAGGCGACGGCGTGTCCGGCGCCGGTCGTTTCGGCAAAAGCGTTTTCGAAGGCGTCGACGGCGGGGCCGCCGGTCAGCCAGTCGCCTTTCAGCACCTCGGCGACGGCCTCGATATCATCCGCGTCGATCCATTGTTTCCCGTAGGGCAGAAAAGGATCGTCCGGCGTGCTCACTCAGCGGCCTCCCGCATCATTTTATCGAGCCGTTCCGGGGTCAGCCAGTCGGTGTTGTTGTCGCTGCGATAGCTGAAGCCTTCCGGCACCGGATTGGCTTCGTGTTCCGGGCCGGTTTTGGTCGCCTGGGGGTCGTCGGTCCAGAACTGAAACGCCGGCATGATGATATAGCGGTCCTTCATCTCATAGGTATAGGGCGCGTCGTCCTCCGAGATCATCAGCTCGTGCAGCTTCTCGCCGGGGCGGATG
>JAVJPD010000436.1:0-1192 GCA_040216475.1 Rhodospirillales bacterium | reverse complement strand
CGCAATGCGGGTGGTTCAGCTTGACCGTTTTCGCCGCGTTCGAGAGAGACGGCCCCATCTCGAAGGCCGGATCGTAGGGCAACAGCGTGCAGGGAACCACGGTCGGCCCGGCGGCCCCCTTGCGCCGGATCACCATGCGCGATGTCGCGCACATGACCGTTGCCGGCTTGATTCCGAGAATGTCCCAACACGCTGTCGTGATTTCCGGCACGTCCTCCTTGGCGTCCATTTCCGGAAAGATCACCAGGCTGGCCGAATCGCCGGTATCGATGGGTATTTTCTCCCGGGCGAACAGCTCGGCGTAACCCCGGCGGGCTTCCGCGTCGCTTTCGCCCCAACAGGCGCGCCCGGCGACAGAGATTTTAAATCCGTTCTCGGCGAGCCAGCGCAGTCCTTCCAGCACCGGCTCCCATGTCTTCGGGCCGCGGATGTCTTCGTGCTTGGCGCGCGTGTGATGGTCGATCGAAACCCGCAGCGTGAGTCTGCCGCCGTGCGCCTGTTTGATGCGTAGCAGATCGGCGCGCTTGTGCCCCATCGGTTTCATCGCGTTTGTGAGAACCAGAACGCGAAAACCGCGTTCGAGGGAGTCTTCGATCATGGTTGGCAGGCCCGGATTCATGAACGGCTCGCCGCCGGTAAACCCGATTTCCTCGACCGGCAGTTTCGTTCGCGCGATTTCGTCGAGATAGCCGCGCACCTCATCGAGACCGATATAGGCGAGGTCGTCGTTTTTCGGGCTCGAGTCCATGTAGCAATTGCGGCACGTGATGTTGCACAGGCTGCCGGTATTGAACCAAAGCGTTTTCAGATGGGTCAGGGTGACCACCGCCCGCTGCCGGCCGTCGGCGGTCGTGTCGGGATCCCGGAATTTGAGCGGGTCCAGCGGCTTTCTATCGGCGTATCCGGCGTTCGGCATGATCCTGACTCTAAAGACCGGTTTTCCGCAATCGGCTCTCTTGAAATAAACCGTTGGTTTTGTTAACCGATCGGCTCGGGTCACGCCAAGTCATATCGTCGTGATGATTGTCGAACCGGCGGATTTCAAGGCGATCTTGGCGCTTGGCGGCGGCGCGCTCTTATACGATACTGGCGCCGCTTGGCCTGCGGGCGTAGTTCAATGGTAGAACGAAAGCTTCCCAAGCTTTAGACGTGGGTTCGATTCCCATCGCCCGCTCCAAAATCTTTCTCGTCG
>JAVJPD010000435.1:0-1021 GCA_040216475.1 Rhodospirillales bacterium | reverse complement strand
AGGAACTAAAATTTATAAATATGACTTTATACTCATATTGCCTCGGTCAAGCGGCTGTCGGGCCGGCCAGCCTTATACCTTCGGGCTAGAAAATCGAATAAAAACGTTCTTGTTTCAATACGTTATATTTCTTTGAGGGCGCCTTGGCGCAATTTCCATAAAATTTTCCGAAAAATCGGACGGTGTGATGCCCGTCACATTATTTTCGTTGCTCCGTAAGGCATTATCGCCACACGAGTGGGAAACGTATTTGGGGTTTCTGGCTCGATCCTCACCGAACCAGGGGTCGGGCTAAAAAGCGGGAGAGAGACGATGGCTGCCACCGACGATACCACGGGCCGCATGGACGACGCGGCAGGGGACGGGGCTCCGATTTCAACGGCCGAGACGGCAGGCGATAACGCGCCCGACACCGTCATCGGCGGTACCGATAACGCGCAGACGGCCCAGGCGGCCGGCGCCGAACCGATCGGTCAGGTCGAAAGCATGGCCGGTACGGTCGTGGCTGTTCGGGCCGACGGCACCCGCGTGGAACTCAAAACCGGCGATTCGATTTATCAGGGCGACACGCTCGAAACCAGCGCCGACGGTTCGGTCGGCGTGGTGCTCGCCGACCAGACCACGTTCTCCATGGCCAGCAACGGCCAGATGGTCATCGATCAGATGGTCTATAACCCGGCCTCGAACGAGGGCTCGATCTCGATGTCCGTGGTCGAAGGCGTGTTTACCTTCGTGTCCGGTCAGATCGCCAAGACCGATCCCGATGCCATGACCCTGAATACGCCGGTGGCGACCATCGGTATCCGCGGTACCCAGGTCGGTATCGACGTCGGCGAAGGCAAGCCGATGAACGTGGTGCTGATGGAAGAAGCCGACGGCTTCGTCGGCGAAGTCGTGGTCGCCAATAACGGCGGCGTGCAGATCCTGAATCAGGCTTTCCAATCGACCAACGTCGCCAGTTCGAACGCGGCGCCGTCGCAGTCGTTCATCTACGACACCCAACAACTGATTCAAAATTTCA
>JAVJPD010000434.1:0-12283 GCA_040216475.1 Rhodospirillales bacterium | reverse complement strand
ACCGCCTCGAGCTCCTCGACCGGCTCGGGTATCGCCGTGTCCGCCGGATTGTGTTCGGGCGCGCTCGGCGAAGATACAGGCGGTTCCATCCGAGGCCCCGCGAGCGCGACCGGCATCGTCGGTTTGCGCCCGACTTACGGTCGCGTCAGCCGGCACGGCGGCATCATGTATGTCTACACCAACGATACCATCGGTCCGATGGCCCGGACGGTCGAGGATTGCGCGCTGCTACTGCAGGCGATCGCCGGATACGATCCGAAGGACCCGCTTTCGAGCGAACGCCCCGTCCCGAATTTCACCGGCACGCTGACCCCGGACCTGAAGGGCGTGAAACTGGCCGTAGCCGAGGAGATGATCGATAACGAGGCCGTTCATCCCGATGTCGCGTCGGCATTTCAGGCGGCCGTCGAAGTGCTGAAAGGACTCGGCGCCACGGTCGAGAAAATCTCCCTGCCCCATGTAAAACACGCCGTACCCCTGCAGATGCTGACGTCGGATGCGGATGCCGCCGCCGTGGTCCTGCAAAAATGGCTGCGCACGCGCTGGAACGATTTCGACTCGGCCACCCGCATCCGTTTCGCTTCCGGCGCGCTGATCCCGGCTGCCGTCTACAGCATGGCCATGCGCGCCCGATACATCGTGCGGCGGCAAATGCTGGAAGCTTTCAAGACTTACGACGCACTCCTGAGCCCGACTAACCCGGCGCCGCCGGCTAAAATCGAGGCCGCCCGGGAAAAGGCCGACTCGGTCGAGGAATCCAACCGCAAGATCATCATGCGCCGCATCGGCATCTACCCGTTCAGCCTGGCGAACGGACCGACCATCGCCGTTCCCATGGGATTCAGCGCAAACGGTTTGCCGCTGTCCCTGCAAATCGGCGCCCGCCCCTTCGCCGAACCGACCGTTTTTCGTATTGCCCATGCTTTCGAACGGGCCACCGACTGGCATACCCGCCACCCGGACCTATCGAAAATCGCCTGATTGCCGGAGGAGTCCGCCGATGCTTCTGAGCAAAGAACAAGTCCGGGAAATGGCCAAAGCGGTCAATCTCGACATCCCCGAAGCGGAGATCGACGCCGTCATTTTCAGGCTTTCGGGTTTTCTCACCGCCATGGAGGACATCGAGCGCGACCTCGGCGAAGAGCTGACGGAAGTCGATCCGATCCCGCCGGTCTATCCTCGCGAGGAATTCTAAAAAATTTATTGTACGGCCGACATCTAACGCTTTCTGAAAATCGATTTTTGTAGCCGTGGTTTTCCCCGCATCATTCATCCCGCACATGGCTGTTATGAAAGATGTGTGTTCTTTTCTTGTTGCACCGCAATATTAGTTTATAATCATATCGGTTGATAAATCCCTTCTGTTTCTTGAATGCCCCCGCAAGGCAAAGTTGATTCCAATGATGGAGTTTCAGCTTGCAAGAACATTTTAAGGCCCAATTGCGGGCCCATGAGCAATGACGCTCCCTCCGCGGTCACAGCATCGCGGGCGGAGCGTTTTTTATTAATCGGCGCCAAGACCACTGAACCCAAAGGAAAGGAGAGCGACGATGACAACACAATCGAATTTCGAAACAGTCACGGAAAAAACGCGCTACGCCAAACCCATGCTGACGGCGGTGTGCGGGCTGCTCGCCGCCGCATCGCTAACGGTCCTGACGAGCACACCGGCCCATGCCGAATGGAAACCCAAAGAGATCACCATTGTCGTGCCGCATTCCCTCGGCGGCGGCCAGGAACGCCTAACCCGCGCCTTCGCCAGCGTTTGGGAAAAACATATCGGCACCAAACTCAAGATTCTGCCCAAGCGCGGATCGTCGGGACGAGTCGGTTTCGACTATTTCCAAACCCAGCCGACCGACGGCACGGTCATCGTCTCCACTAATCTTGCCACCAGCGGCATAATGTGGATTCAGCAAAAACCGAAATGGGATTGGAATAAAACCATACAGACGATGGGATTATTCGGCATCGATCCCGGCGTTTACGCCGTGCGTAAGGAGTCGAAATTCAAGACCTTCAAGGAAGCCATCGAGGCCGCCAAGAAAAAACCCCTGACGGTCGCGGTAACCCAATGGTCAAGCTCGGAGAACCTCAATGTTCACCAAGTGATGGCGGAGGCCAAGACCCAGTTCCAAGCCATTGCGGCGGGCGGCGGCTCCAAAACGTTGACCGCCGTGCTCGGCGGCCATGTCGACATGGCCATGACCAAGGTCTCGAACTTCAAAAAAGGCGCGGATAAGCTTCGGTTTCTGGCCATCAGCCAATCCCGTAACATGATCCCCGGCCTGACGAACGACGCGCCGACGGTCGACGGTGCCCTGGACATCAAGACCACGCATGTCGCGTCCTATCGAGCGATCGTGGTTCACAAAGCCATGAAGGAAAAATACCCCGACCGGTTCGCTCTTCTCATGAAGACCATGGAAGCCGCGAAGGACGATCCCGCTTACATCAAGAAAGCGCAAAAGGTCGGCATTCACCCCGACCTGATCGTGGATATGTCGCCCGACGAACTGCAAAAGATCGTCGAGGGGTATTGGGATGCCTTCAATAAGTACAAGGGCATCGGAATCTTCAAGAAAAAGTCGAAGAAAAAGAAGGAAAAGAAGGAATCGAGCTGAGACGGTTTTGGCGGCACCTGTCGACCGGCGGGTGCCGCCATTCATCCGGATACGATGACAAGCCGAGTATGGAGACGACCTTATGAAGCTCACCAAAGATCACTTCGGCGCCAATCTTTTTCCGCTGCTCGGGTCCGGTTACGCGGCATTCTCGCTTTGGGAACATTTCAGCAAGGACTACCGCGAGATGACCGTCAATTATGCGCTGTTCATCAACGTGCCCCTGCTCATTCTCGCGGCGGTATGCATCGGGCGGTTTCTGTTCGTCGAGGGCGCACTCGAGGAACGCACGTCGCTCGAATACACGCCGCCGACAACCGGGGAAAAGCACGTCATCAGGCCGATCGGGCTGATTGTTCTGTCGACGCTTCTCGTCGTGTCGATCCAATGGGCGGGCTATCTCCTATGTTTCTTCATCTTCACCGTACTTGCCCAGTACTTGATGGGATTGCGCCGTCACCGAGCCATTTTAACGGTTTCGGTCGTCACGACGGCCGCCGTTCATTTCATTTTCGTCGAGTTGCTGCAATTGCAACTGCCGCCCGGCCCGTTCGCGGCGTTGCTCGGGTAAGCCGCCATGCCGGAATCCTTGTTCGACGGCCTTAACCTATTGCTCAATAACCTGTGGCTGGTGCCCGTCGGCGTGCTCGCCGGCATGTTCTACGGCGGCATGCCGGGGCTCACGTCGAGCGGCACCCTGGCCATGCTGCTGCCGGTCCTGATCGTGATCTCCCCGGTCCAAGGGCTGATCCTCGGCGTCAGCATGTATGCCGGCGCGGAAATGGGAAATTCCTTTCCCTCGGTCATGCTCAATATCCCCGGCACCCCCGCCGGCGCGGTGACGGCCTTCGACGGCTATCCGATGATGCAGAAAGGCGAAGCCTCGCGCGCGCTCGGCATTTGCATCATGGCCTCGACCGTCGGCGCCATTATGGCCGGCATCGCGGCGTTGGCCTTCGCACCGTCGATCGCCCAGGTTGCCCTGAAGTTCGGTTCACCGGAAATCTGCATCGTCATCATTTTCGGGCTCGCGGTGATCGCCCAATTATCGGTCGGCGGGCTCGCCAAGGGGCTGCTATCCGGTTTCGTCGGCCTGTCGCTTGCCACCACCGGCACCGATCCGACCTTCGGCCAATTCCGCGGCACCTTCGACATCACGTATCTGTTCGACAAACTGCCGATCGTCGCCGTGCTGGTCGGCCTCCTCGGACTGTCGGAAGCATTGTTCCATGCCGAATCCGGCGCAACGACCCTGTTGCGCCGCGATGAAAAACACGCGCCTCACGACCTCTCGGCGGCCAAGATCTGGCAGGGACTCAAAACCGGATTCATGGATGTTCTCCGCATGCCGGCACAATGCATCCGCGCCGGCATCATCGGTCTCGGTATCGGCGCCGTGCCGGGCGCGGGCGGCAGCGTGGCGACGTTCATCGCCTACCAACAAGCCATCGCCTCGGCATCGCCGGAACGCAAAAAAATGTTCCGCAAAGGCGCACACGAGGGCCTGATCGCGGCCGATGCCTCCAACAACGCCATGGTCGGCGGCGCCCTGATACCGGTCCTGACGCTCGGCATTCCCGGCAGCGCGGCGATGGCCGTGTTGATCGCGGTTATGGATTATCACGGTTTAAGCCTGGGCCCGCGGTTGTTCAGCGTCAACGGCGACGTCGCCTACGCCGTCATCCTCAGTCAATTCTTCGCCGCCTTCTTCATTCTGGTGATCGGGACCGGGCTTGCCTTCCTCGCTTATCGCACCGTTGCCGTCGACTTGCGGCTGATTATTCCGATCGTCGCCGTATTTTGCCTGATCGGCAGTTTCGCCGAGCACAATTACATCTTCGACATGGGCATGATGGTGCTGTTCGCCTGTATCGGCTACATCATGAAGAAATACGATTTTTCGGTCGTCGGTATTTTGATGGGCGTTATTCTCGGGCCCATGTTCGAAGCCGAACTGATGCGGAGTTTGCGTATGGGTTTCGGTTCGCCGAAAATTTTCTTCGAAAGCGCGATTACTCAGATACTCTGGGCCTTATTCATTCTGACGTTCGCCGTGCCGCCCGCTTTACGCTACATCAAGCGCTACAAGAACAAACGGCGTCTGAAAAAATCCACCGATGCCGCATAAGTGCGATTCAAACGTTCGCGGCACCGCGAAACAGCCGCCAGTGCGCTTCCAATCTGCCGCGCACATCGTTTCCCGGCGTTCCCGGCGCCCAAACATAGGCGACGCGCAAAGCCTGCAAATCCTCGAAGGCCAGCCATATCGGCCGCACGCTATCGGGAATCTCGTCGAGACCGAGGGGAGAATGCGCCGGGCTGTTGATGTGCTGATCTTCCCGAAGCGCTCCCTCGCGGTGCATCAACCCGTTCATGACATGATAGGCGATCACGAATGACCCTTCGATCAATACCGGCGCATCTTCCGGAAACGAGAACCGTTCGAGCGCGGCCAGCGCGCGCCTGGCGACTTCGACGTGATCGGACTCTCTCACAGCGGCGCCTCCCCGGGTATCGGCGCGAAGGCGCGTACCGTGCGGTACGCCGTCTTGAACTTTTCGAGCATTGCCGGACTCAGGGGCTCGATGCCGCGCACGTAATCGGCGCGCTCTTCCTCGATAAAGAAGAGGTTTTCGAACAAAACTTCCGCGTCCGGCGTCAGCGCAACGCCCGCAGGCTTGTAGCGGGTATGGATATAGTCTCCGGCCTTGGCCATGTTTTTGTAAAACGCCGCGTCTTCCCACTCGGCGTTTTCGTCGGGTTCCCGCACGGCGCCGGCGCCGTCGGGAATTTCCGGCGTGATCTTCCAGCGATGCAGCGCGGCGTTCATGCAATGGGCGCCGGCCTTCTCCAGAAACCAAACGAAAAGCTGCATGTCGGCCGCCGGATCGAGGCGCGACAGCGCCCGCTCGTACCCCTGAACCCGTTTGATGTGGTCCTCAATCTGCACGTGATCGCCTATCGCTTCTGAAATCAACCCTGGATCAGATTTTACATATATTCGATAATCATCAAAGCGGAAACACTGCAACCGAAAGCTGTCTCACATGAAAAACGATGATCTTGCTTATATGAGCATCGCCGAACAATCGGCATTGATCGCGAAGAAGGAAATCTCGCCGATCGACCTCATTCAAACCTATCTCGACCGCATCGAGAAATGGGACGGCGTCCTCCATTCCTGGATCACCGTGTGCGGCGAACGCGCCTTGAAGCAGGCAAAAATCGCGGAAGCGGAAATCGCGAAAGGGAACCATCGCGGCCCCCTGCACGGCATTCCCTTCGGCGCCAAGGATCAGATCACGACCGGTGACGTGCCGACCACAATGGCCTCGATCATCCAGCCGGATTTCGGCGAAGGCATGACGGCGACCGTGATCACCCGGCTGGAAGAAGCCGGCGCCATTCTGCTGGGTAAGAACAACCTGCACGAATTCGGCAAGGGCAGCTCCGTGAATTTTCATTTCGGCACGCCGAAAAATCCCTGGAATTTGGAACGCGAGCCGTCGCATTCCTCGACCGGTTCGGGCATTTCGGTCGCCGCCGGCCTGGTATCGACGTCGCTCGGCGAGGACACCGGCGGTTCCATTCGCGGGCCCGCGTGGGCGAACGGCGCCGTCGGCATCCGCCCGACCTTCGGACGCGTCAGCCGGCACGGCGGGATCATGTACGCCTGGACCCAGGACACCATCGCGCCGATCACCCGCACGGTCGCCGACAACGCGACGGTTTTGCGGGCCATCGCCGGGCATGATCCGCAAGATCCTCTGTCGAGCGACCGGCCGGTGCCCGATTACGCCAGCCATTTCACGCCGGACCTGAAAGGCGTGAAACTCGGCCTCGTGCGCGAGATGTCGGTCGGCCGGGAGTTGCATCCCGACGTCGAGAAAATGCTCACGGCCGCGCTCGACGTCCTGAAATCCCTCGGCGCCACCATCGAGGAAGTTTCCCTGCCGAAAGCGAAATACGCGATTCCCCTGCAGTTCCTGACCTCCGATCCGGAAGTCGCGTCCATCTTCGTGCGCAAATGGCTGCGCCCGCATTACGACAAATTCGACGTCGGCACGCGCACGCGCCTCGCCGCGGCCGCTTTGGTCCCCGCCACCCTCTATAGCCGTGCCATGCGGGGCCGCGCATTGGTGCGCAACGAAATCCTGAATGCTTTTAAATCCTATGACGCCCTGGTCACCCTCATGAACTTCGTGCCGCCGATGAAGCTCGAGGATTCGGTCGAGAAGATCGACAGCAAGGAAGACATCGCGACCCGGATGTTCAAATCCCGCCGTATCTGCACCTATCCCTTCAGCGTCGCCAACGTGCCGGCGATCTCGGTACCGTCCGGCTTCACCGACGAAGACGTGCCGATGTCGATCCAGATCGCGGCAAAGCCCTTCAACGAGACGATGATGTACCGGGTGGCCCATGCCTACGAGCAGGCGACCGAATGGCACCTGCGACACCCCGATCTGGAAAAAACCGTCGGTCCGGCGCTGAGCGGCGGCGCGACCAAAATGGCCGGAGAATAAACGGGAGAAAAAATATGGAACTCAATAAAGACGACGTCCGCAATCTCGCCAAGGCGATCAACCTGGACATCCCCGAAACCGATCTCAATACGATCGCACTGCGGCTCTCGAGCCTGATCGAACTGATGGATCAGATCGAAAACGACCTCGGCGATGAAATGGACAAGACCGACCCGATTCCGCCGGTTTATCCGCGCGAAGAATTTTAGGGCAGATCATGGTTCGTCGGAATCGCCATTAACGGAAATGGCGATTCCGACAGCCCTGTAAATCTGTTCTAAATTATTGATGTCGACCGGATTCACATGATTTATCGGAACCAAGGGGTTTTCCGATAAATCATGACCCGATCTCGGCCCCAGGGGTTCCCGGGGCCCGGCCGCGACTTGAGTTTCATGAGAATAGGCCTGCGGAAATACCAAAAAACTTCCTAGATTGCCAATAAATTTAAAAAAGCGCAGGTTTTGGGTCTCGCACACTCGGCTCACCCCTCGGAAGGAGGACACGCCATGACCAAACCCATGCGCATCGCCCATATCGCCGTCCGCGTCGACGACATGAAGGAAGCCCGGGAGTTCTACGAAGGCATCCTCGGCTTCAAGGAAGTCCGTACCGACTACAACAACCGGGACCACACCTCCTGCCACCTGACCGACGGCCACATCGACCTGTCGATCCTGGAGTACCACAAGGGAACCCAATCCAAGGAATCCAAGGCCGCCGGCGAGAAGCCCTGCATCCACCACATCGGCTTCGAGGTCGACGACCTGGAGCAAGGCATCAAAGACCTCGAGGCGCGCGGCTACGAGATCATCACCGATCCGGGCGTTATTCCGGTCAAGTTTCGGGCTCCCGGCGGCACCGTCGCCGAGATTGCGCCGACGGGCCGTTTTCTGCAGGATGCCAAAAACGGCTAAACACGGTATGATCGCTTCATCGCGCGGGATCGCGCACCACGTCAGGAGGCTTCACATGGCAAACATGAAAATCAGACATCTCGCGGTACGTGTCGACGACCTGGAGTCCGCGACCGAGTTCTACCGGAAGTTTTTCGGCTTCGCGTTCATGACCGAATACCCGGTCCGCGACATGTTCGTCCGGCACCTGACCGACGGCAATCTCGACTTGGCGCTCCTGAAATACGACGAAGGCGCGACTTCCAGCGAAGCCCTCGCCGCCGGCGACAAGCCCTGCATTCATCACATGGGCTTCGAGGTTGACGACTTCGACGCCGCCGTGAAGGAAATCGGAGAGAAAGGCTACGAAATCGTTTCCGATCCCGGCGTCATTCCGTTGAAGTTCCGCGCGCCCGGCAGCGGCGTCGTCACCGAGGTCGTGCCGAAGGGCCGGTATCTCGACCGCATCGACGAAACGCTCAAAAAGGAAAAGCCGAACAAACTGATCTCCCACATCGCCATCAAGGTCAGCGATATCGAGGAAGCGACCAAGTTTTATATCGAGACCCTCGGCTTCAGGAACATGGCCAAGGAAGGCACCGTGCGCGATCACTATTCCCGTCACCTGACCGACGGCACCATCGATCTCGCCCTGATCGCCTACGACAAGGGCACCAAGTCCTCCGAAGCGATGGCGGCCGGCGACAAGCCCTGCATTCACCACATGGGGGTCGAGGTCGAGGACATCGAAGCCGGCCTGCAAGGCTTGAAACAGCACCGTTGCAAGATCGTCTCCGATCCCGGCGTCATTCCGATCAAGTTTCACGCGCCGGGCGGCGGCGTTTGCGAAATCGTGCCGACCGGCCGGTTTACCGGCGCCGTCAGCCGGGCGATGCAATAACAAACGCTTTTACATTAAAGATACAGATCAAGAGAAAGAGCCATGCCGTACCGCCGGCATGGCTCTTTCTCTTGATCTGTTCGCTTCTTCCTAGCGCAATATCCGTCCAAGTTTACCCATAACGGGTCAACTTGGACGGATTTCTTGCGCTGGAATCATAGGATCAGCGCGGTGTAATCCGATCGTTTGGAACCGCCGCGCGATTCCAAACGATCGGAAGCCGCGCTAGATATTCACGTCGAACTTTTCTTTGACGAACTTCTTCACGAAGGCCTTGGCCGCCGGGGAAAGCGTCACCGCATCCGCGAAAGCCTTTGTGGCGTCCTTGTCGAACAGAAGCGGATACTGCCCGAGAGCTTTCTTCGCGATCTTCTGGAATTTTTTGTCCTCGGCCGTTTTCTTAGCCGCCTGGACATAAGCCGCAACGATCGCCTTCGGCGTTCCTTTCGGCAAGGCAAGCCCCTTCGAGGTCATCACGCCGATGGAATAAAAGTTCTTATAGGTATCCCACAGCGCGCCGGACGGCATCTTGCCGCCGTTGACGGCTTTATAGATATCGATAATCGTCGGGATTTTCGGCAAACCGGGATCGCGGACGATATTGCCGTCGGCATCGCTAAAACCAAGGGTCATGACGGGAACGACCTGGCCCTTTTCCACGTATTTCGTGATGTGCTTGATGTAAGCGCCGGCGGATTGGCTGCCGATATTGAGCTCACCGCGCAGGATCGCCTTGCGTTGCTCCGGCTTTTTAACACCCGTTACCGGCTTCACGGTAAGCCCCAACAATTCGAAGGCGAGAAAGTCACGCAACTCGGCCGACGTCGCGTTCTGCATGCCGGCGATGAGCTTGGCTTTACGGAGCGCGGCCATATCATCGCGGATGTTCTTGCCCTTAACGCCGGTGCTCGGCAGGGCGTAGAACACATTTCCGCGCGGCGCCGCGACGATGTATGCCCACTTCGTCATGTCGAATTTGATCTTCTTGCCGCCGAGCAAAAAGCTGGTCTGCGAAGACGCGGTAATGCCGACGTACATCATGCCGTCGGGCTTGGCGTTCTTTTCGAACCAATTGTTGCCGCGAATGGTGCTGCCGCCGGGCATATTCTGAATGATAATCGTCGGATTGCCGGGCAAATATTTCTTGAAGAACGGCGCGAACATGCGGGCGAACTTGTCGGTGCCGGCGCCCGCCGGCGACGGCACCAGGTTGGTGATCGTTTTGCCAGAGAAATCGACCGCCGAAGCAACGCTCGGATTGAGAAACGCCCCCGTGATCGAACCTGCGATCAAGAGGGAAACCATGGGCTTTGGATAACGCATCGACTTATTCCTCCCTATTTTTAAGTATCGACACAGAAAACGCGGGGACGCCGTCGCTGTTCGTTATTGTTTTTAGCTGACGTGCGGATCTCCTTCGCGTTGATACGACCGCAGGAATGCGCTCAATGTTCCTGCTCGAACTTCTCCACCAAATCCTCGATCCAGTGATAATGAACCTGGCGGCCGAGACCGCGGCGGAACCCTTCCATCCTGATGACGTGACCGGCGCGGATGTTGCACATGCTGACGTTCGGCCCGAAGGTCTGGATCATCCAGCAATGCTGTTTCGGGTATTGCCCGGTATCCGGTTCCAGCACGACGTGATCGAACCACGGCTGCTGCCCAAGGGCGTTCAGAACCTGCGGCGCTTCGGCCGCCAGAAGATCGATTTCGCCCTGCTCGAGGATGACGTGATCGACGCCGGCGTCGACCAGCCGGGTCACGGCCGTATCCAGGTCCTCGATGGTCATCGGCACGTCCGGGTGCTTGCGGCCGTATTCGGAGATAACCTTGAAGCCCGCCTTGTGGAACTTGTTGACTTCCTTGAGCCGGGTATCCCAATCGAGAGTGACGTAATTTTCCGAAATCTCCAGCGCCTCGATACCCAGGCGGCGCATGTGGGTCATCACTTCGTCGACCGCGTTTTGCAAGTACCCGACTTCCCACAGCAATCCGCCCACGAACGGCAGGACGTCGTAATCCTTGTAAAGCTTGACCTTCTTCTTGATGTGATCGTGCGGCAGCATGAGCCCGGTCAGCGCCACGATCTTGATCTGATCGACGTAATCGGATGCCGCCTCGAGAAAATCCTTGGCGCTTTCCGGGCCAAGCCAGCCCCAATGCTCGGTTCCGGAATCGGCGACGACCGTCAATCCGGACTTGCGCGGCTTGCCCTGGCGTTCCGGCCCATGGAGCTTTTCGTATACGAAATCGTTTGCGCGGGGATTTTCTGTCATTATGGACCCTCCCAGTCCTTGGTTGCGGCCGCACATTTTTATCGTGTCGCACGGAAAGGGCCGACAGTTCCGTGACAAAAATTAATCGAAGCGAGGGCGAGTATCGGCTCTGCAATTCGCCATCGCGTCAGAAAATTACCGTTATTCGGCTGGCGTGTTCTTCCCGGCGTAATATTTTTCGTCCGACCAATAGCCGGCGCCTTCCTTCCTCATAATTCCGCCCCGCGGCCCGGTATTGTGCCGGGTGGCGAAATCCGGATGGAGAGGCCGACCGTTGTAGACATTGAGCCAGATGCGCAGCAGCCGGCGGTGGCGGTGCTCTTCCGGCCAATCCTCGAAGGAATTGCGGGAATGCAGGACGTTATAATTGCTGAGGATTTGCAGATCGCCCTTCTCGAAGATCATGTCGTAACAGAACTCCGGGGTCGCAGCCAAATTGCGCACGGACTCGACCATCTCGATCTGCTCGTCCGTCAGCGACTTGCCCGCCTTGCGCATGCCGTCGATAATGGTCTTGCCGTTATAACGGGCGCTCATCCGGCCTTCGTACCAGCTGAAAACCGGGACTCTATTAAAGGTCACCTCGTCGCGTTCGCCGGTAATGCCCTCGCCGCGCAAGTCGTAGTGAAATCCTTCGCACAGAAAATCGAGGTACGCCGGATGGTGCTCGAGAAGATGATTGTAAATGGCGATGGAACTGGCGAATCGGCTCTCGCCGCCCTTCTTCGCCGGATGAATGCATAAAAGGCCGACGACATCCATCGGATCGCAATGAAAATTCTGCGCGCCCTTCGTGGTGTAACCGCGCACGTTATTGTTCTTGCGATCGAAGCCCCGGTCCGTTACCTCGCCCAGAATATCGCCGTGCGCGTTATGGCAGATCGGCGTACCGAGGTGCTTGGAAATTCCCCAGTACATAATGCGGATTTCATCGGGCGAATATTTATCGATATCGAGCCCCTTGATCAGCGCGACACCGCGGCCGTTCTCGATCTCATCTCTGATTTCCGCCAAGGTCTTGCTGTAATCCGGCAACGGAAAATCGTCGCGCTCGAAA
>JAVJPD010000433.1:0-1206 GCA_040216475.1 Rhodospirillales bacterium | reverse complement strand
CTCACTCCGGTCGCGCGTTCGCGAAGAAGCGGCTGTAGCCTCGCGAGCTTCACCCGCGCCGTTACGTACCGGTGCGGTCGTCGGCGCGCTTTCGCAACGCCTCCCAAACGGTCCACAGGAAATAGCCGAACGAGCCGAAGCCGTAGGCCAGGAAAAAGTACTCGAGGCCGCCGAGCCAGGTGATCGGACCGATCAAATAAATAATGTCCTCGATCTCGACGCCGGCGTAGCGCGGGTGCTCGACGGCCTGGGAGCCGTGGCGGAGTTCGGTGCGGATGCGCAGGAACAGGATGACCGGGTTGCTCAAGCCGGCGGCCAACCCGAGCGCCAGCGCGCCGTTGCCCAGGTACCCCGACGACAGGCCGTAGCCGATGGAGATGAACATCATCGTGTAGTTCGTGCAGTTGACGGCGGAATCGAAATACTTGCCGAAGGACGAACCTTTTCCCGCCTGGCGCGCGAGTTCGCCGTCGGTATGATCGAGGAAGACCGCGACGATGAACAGACCCGCCGCCCAGTGTGCCGCCACGGGGTCGCCGGTCGCGAACAGCCCGGCCGCGGCGATTCCGAAAACGAGGCTGAGGCCGGTTAGGTGATTCGGATGGACCGGCGTGCCCACCAGCGGTTTGACGAGGACGCGGGCCAGCCGATGATCCCAGGATTCGATGGCCATGAAGGCGGCCCCTTTTCGGTCGTGAATGCGGCGGAAACTCTACTCAAGTGTCGTTCGGGCGACAAGGGCCATATGGCCGCCGAGTCCCCGGTCGACCGCACCGTCGATGGCCGCCCCGCCGATGGCTTCGCCGCGGCTGATTTGTGCTTTCAGGCAAAGCCTGATGTGCTATCAAACAATCCCTGTGGGGCCTCCGTTTTGCGTGCCGGCAAGACAGAATGGAGTGAAGGAACGGAGACGTTTTCGCGTGACGGAATCGCTGACATTAACGGACTGCCGCGGACTTACGGCGCTCGTCACGGGGGCGTCGAGCGGTATCGGCCGCGCGCTCGCGTTGCGCTTGGCGAAGGAAGGCGCGCGCGTGGCCTTGGTGGCGCGCCGCGAAGCCGAGCTCAATGCCCTCGCCGAGGAAATCCGCGCGCTCGGCGGCGAGGCCTTGAGCCTGCCGTGCGACGTCGCCGACAAGGAGCAAGCCGCCGCCGCCGCCCGGCAGGCGCTCGATCATTTCGGCGCCGTCGACATCCTGGTCAACA
>JAVJPD010000432.1:0-4890 GCA_040216475.1 Rhodospirillales bacterium | reverse complement strand
TGCTCTTCCGATCTCAGGGCCGGACGTTAAGATTATCCGTCCGGCCCGGTGCCGATGAATTTTAAGCGCCGGGCAGCTTCAATGTCTCCGGCACGAAGATATCCTCGATCTTCAGCGGCTCCTTGGACAAATACTGCTCGTGGGAATACCGCAGCATGCTTTCGATCGCGTTGCGGTTCTTCTCGATGCCGTAGGCCCAGTAATCCTCGCCCATGATGTTCTTCGTGCGCGCCAGCTCGGCGGGGAACCAGGGTAGGGTGATCTTGATCGCCGGCAAATCCGCCAGGGTTTGCAATTTTTTGTAGGTTTGGCGCTTTGCCTCGACCAGCGCATTAAAGAGATTGGCCGCCAATTCGGGACATTCCTCCACGAGCGTCTTCTTGATCACCACCGTGTGCATGATCGGGAAGATGCCGGTGTTTTTGAAATAGGCTTCCTCGGTGGCGGTAATGTCGTCGAGCAGATATTTCATCCGGGGATCGCCGGCGGCGAAGGCGTCCGGCGTGTTCGGCGAGATGATCGCGTCGAGCTTGCCCTCGAGCAGCATGTCATTGGTGCTTTTATCCGACGGGATCGGCTTGATGTCGATGTCATCGGGCAGCTTCAGCGGCAAACGCTCTTTCAGGCCGGCATAATTGGTGGCGCCGGTGCGATATTTGAGCTTCTTGAAGTCGACGCCGTATTCGTCCTGCAGCATGCCGCGCGCCCAGACGACGAGGGTCATCTGATATTCGGGGATGCCGACCTCGCGGCCTTCGAGATCCTTCGGGGTTTTGATCCCGGCGTCGGCGCGGACGTAAACGCAGCTATGGCGGAAGGCGCGCGACGTGAACACCGGAATGGCGATGTACTTACTTGTGCCTTGCGAACATTGATAGAGATAACTGCTTAACGAAAGTTCTGAGATGTCGAATTCCTGATTGCGCAGCGTGCGGGGGAACAGGTCCGACGGTTTCAGGATGACGGGCGCGACTTCGAATCCCGGTACCGGCACCTGGCCGTTCAGTACCGGCATGACCCGGTCATAATCCCAACATGCGAACGTAACGGTCTTGGCCATAATTCCTCCCATGCCCCGGCGCGGAGCCGTGCTTAAGTCGACAATAAAGATGGTTACCCACAGAATAGGTCGCGCATGATGGTCGATAGCGCATAGGGGGTCAAGGCAGGCACGCGGTGGTCCTGAAAATAACGGATTGCCCGGACCGTAAAACCGGACCTTAAAAAATGTACCGATTGGGCCTGTTATTCTCGTTCTATTCGGGGCAAGCTTGATACGGAGACACACGTCTTATTTTTCAAGGGGTTGGCTCAAGGGGTAGGCTATGGATAAGATCTTCGACGTCACCGAGCCGTTGATCGCGGCGACCTCCCGCATGATCCAGGGATTTATCGAGTATCTGCCGCAACTGGTCGGCGGTTTGCTGCTTTTGCTGCTCGGATGGCTGGTCGCGAAAGTCCTGCGGGCGGTGGCCGTTCGCTTCGCCGGCGGTATGGACCGGGTGTTGGAATTCCTGAAATTGAGCCATGGCGGCTCAACGCACGGCGCCATCAGCGCGTCGACGGCGGCGATCATCGGCAATGTCGTGTTTTGGGTGGTGTTCCTGTTTTTCCTGACGGCGGCGACGAGCGTTTTCGGCCTCAGCATGTTTTCCGGCTGGCTCGATAAATTGATCGCCCACCTGCCGAACATTCTGGCCGGTGTGTTGATCGTCGCCGCGGGGGTTGTTTTGGCGAACCTCGCGCGCGATGCCGTCGCAGCGGCGATGAAATCCGCACCGCCGCGCCAGCGCGAACTGCTGGCGCGCATCGTGCAGGTTTCGATTCTGGTGCTGTTGATCATCGTCGGCATCGATCAGATCGGCATCGATATGACGATCGTAACGGCCGTGATCGGCATTGTGCTGGGCGGCGTACTGTTCGGGTTGGCGCTCGACTTCGGCATCGGTTTTCGCACCGTTGCCAGCAATCTGATCGCAACGCGCTACATCAGAAACGATTATCAGGTCGGCGATACCGTCCGCATCGGCGACACGGAAGGAAAGATCATCGAGGTGAGCTTTACCGCCATCGTTCTCGACACGGTGCAGGGACGGATGATCGTGCCGGCCCGGATGTTTGCCGAGCAGATCAGTGTATTGCTGCAACGGGGCGTCAACGATGGCTGAGAAAATCGGGCTGGCGATCGGCTACGCGCAATCCCATCCCGGCGAGGCGGCCCGCATTTTAGAGGAGCAGCCTCCGGCCGAGACGGCCGCGTTTCTCGAGCGCCTCGAAGACGATTTGATCGCCGTCGTGCTCGATGAAATGCTGCCGGCGCCGGCGGCTCGCTGCGTTCGCGAAATGGACGCCGATGCCGCCGCGCGGGCCTTGAGCCGCTTGCGTGCCGGCGCTGCGGCCTCGATCCTGCGATGCCTGCCCGAGAATTCGCGCGAAGCGTTTCTCGGCAAAATGCCGAAGCGCAAATCCTTGATGTGTGCCGTGCTTCTGACGTACGCGCCGGATATGGTCGGCGCCTGGGTGGATCCGCTGGCCCTGATCGTTCCGGCCTCGGCCACGGCCGCCGAAGCGCTGAAGCGGGTGCGCGACGATCCTTACGACGAATTCTCCGCCGTATGCGCGCTCGATGCGGGTAAGAAATTGCTCGGGACCGTGACCTTGGATGCCTTGATCAGCGCGCCGGAAGACAAGCCGATCGCGGGACTCGTGCGGCCGTCGACGAGCAGCCTGCCGGACCGGGCAACGCTTTCGGCGATCGCCGGGCATCCGGGATGGAATGAACGCGACGAGCTGCCGGTGTCGGACCGCAATCAAAAATTCGTCGGCATCCTGCGCCATGCCGATCTCCGGCACGGCTTGAGGGAATTGTCGGGCGCGGATACATCGCCGGACGGCGGTAATACCTTGATGGGATTTGTCGAAGCATCGTTCATGGGGTTGGCCGATATCGTGGAAGCGACCGTATCGTCGTCGCGCGGCGGCGGATCGGCTTCGGAAAGGGAGAAGAAGTCATGAATGCGGAAGCGACGGCGGCGGTCGAAAGTCTATCCCGCAAATATCTGATCGAGCATCCCCGGCGTTCGGCACGGCATTTGGAAAAAATGCTGCCCGAAGAAGCCGCCGAAATTATTTCGGAACTCGATATCGCGACGATGACCCGAATTTGGCATGGGTTCGCACCCGGTTTCGCCGATCAGTTGCTGCCCTATCTGGCCGACGGCATCGTTGCCGAATTATTGGAGAAACTCGATGCGGGTCATGCCGCGGCGCTTCTGGGCCGGCTGGACGAGACGAAACAACAACATTACTTGGCGCTTCTGAGCAAAAGCGTTGCGCACGAATTGCAGACGTTGCTGTCCTATCCCGAGGATACGGCGGGCTCCATGATGGATACGCGGATCTTGGCGTTCCGCCCCGCCGCGACGGCGACGGACGCGCTGAAGCGTCTTCGTGCGCGCGCGAACCTCAGAACGCATCAATTGAAGCTTGTCGACGAGGAAAACCGTTTGATCGGCGTCGTTTTCGTTAACGATCTGTTGCTTGCCGCCGCCGAGGCCGCCCTGGAAACGTTGATGAAGCCCGTATGCGCCGTGGTGCAGCCGCTCGATCCGCGCGGCGAGGTCGTGTCCAAGCTCGAACAGTTCGTGCTCGAGGAAATCCCGGTGGTCGATCTCAAGGGGGAATTCGTCGGCGTGATCCGCCATCCGGCGTTGCTGGAAGCCTTGAAGGAGCAAACGGTCGATGCGATCGGCTCGATGGTCGGCGTCAGCAAGGATGAGCGCGCCTTGTCGAGCAGTTGGTTTGCGGTGAAAAAGCGCCAGCCGTGGCTGCAAATCAACCTGTTGACGGCGTTCCTGGCGGCCTCCGTGGTCGGCCTGTTCGAGGGCACGATCGCCAAGGTGACGGCGCTCGCGGTGCTGTTGCCGGTGGTGGCGGGCCAATCGGGCAATTCGGGCTCACAGGCGCTGGCCGTGACCATGCGCGGCCTTGCCTTACGCGAGTTCGGCCTGCGGCAATGGTTTCCGGTGATGCGCAAGGAAATCGGCGCGGGCCTGTTGAACGGCCTCGGGATCGCGATTACATGCGGCATCGGCGTGTTCATCTGGAGCCAGAAACTGGGGTTGGTGATCGTGATTTCGTCCGCGATGATTCTGGCCATGATCGCCGCCGGCATCGCCGGTGCCTTGGTGCCGGTCACGTTGGTGCGTTTCGGCCAGGACCCGGCGGTGGCGTCCTCGATCATTCTGACGACCGTCACCGACATTACAGGGTTTTTCGCGTTTCTCGGCATCGCCTCGTTGCTCATGCCGATGTTGACTTAAAATACCAACAACAATCCGGTCTTTCATGTTTCGCCGAACAGCTTTTTTCGTTTTCTGTGTTTCCGTTCTTGCCGCCGGAACGGCCGCCGCGCAGCCTCTCGTCGATGCCGCCTGGATCAGGGAGAACCTGTTTTCCGACCGGCTTCGCATTTTGGACGTGCGCAGCGAGCGGGAATATCAGCGGGTTCATATCGCCGGTGCGGTGCATGCCCGCTATCCGGGCCGATGGCGGGTGCCGGGACGGGACCGGATACCGCGCCTGCCGTCGCCGGAGGCCTTCGCCATCCTCGCCGGCAACCTCGGCATCGGCAATCGGCATCATGTCGTCCTGGTGAGCCGCGGCGAGTCGGTAGGCGACATCGCGGTCGCGGCACAACTATACTGGACCTTCAAGGCCATGGGACACGACGCCGTGTCGATCCTCGGCGGCGGCATGAAAGCCTATTTGGCCGATTCTTCGACGCCGCGCACCAACGGCCGGACGGTGCGCCCGCCGCAACAGTTTGCGGTGAATTTCCGTCCGCAGCTCGTCGCCAATGCCGCTCATGTCCGCGCGTTGCTGCAACAT
>JAVJPD010000431.1:0-7156 GCA_040216475.1 Rhodospirillales bacterium | reverse complement strand
TTCTATATCAAGTTGTTGCAAGGAGTATGGGGCGGCTGGCGATGGGGACTGGGAGTTTCGGGCAGCCGCCACGATCGATTTCCATTGATCCCGTTTTTCCGCTCTAGTCATTTTTACGCATTTCCCTCGGCATCCGCCGGTCCGTCGCGATCTTTAGCCTCACCCGAGTTCGCCTTTCGATCAAGTTCTCAACGGACACTCGAGGATACAGGGTGTGGTTGTCGATTTGTTTCGACCGCCGACGGTTCACCTAATGAAACAGGCTAGAGTAACTCATTGACAATACAAGCACCCTTCGATGAAATCAGCATAAGCCGATTATGCGTTGATCATAACGAATTTGTGAAAATATAGGGAGAATGAGCAATGAAAACAGGGAGACTGATCTCTTACGCGGCGGGCGCGGCGGTATCCGCGGCGGTCGCACTTGTGGGGCTCGGCATCGCGCCGGCTCAGGCGAAGTTTCCGGAGAAGCCCGTCGAGTTGGTCGTGCCGTTCAAACCGGGCGGCGGCACCGACCGCAGCGCTCGAATTTTCGCGCCGTTTCTGTCCAAGGAGCTCGGCGTGCCGGTCAAGATCATCAACGTCGCCGGCGGCGGCGGCTGGATCGCCTGGGCGCAGATGGCCAAGTGGGATGCGAAAAAAGACGATCACAAGATCGGCTACGTGAACATCCCGCACGTGCTGTCGATGCACGATCCGCGCATGAAGCGGAAAGAGACTCTCAAGAGCTTTAATTTCGTTTCCGGCCATTCCCTGGACCCCTGCATTTGGGCCATTCGGACCGACGATCCGCGTTTTTCCGACCTGAAGAGCTTCCTCGAATACGTGAAGAAGAACCCGATGAAAATCTCCGTCAGCACCACGGCGGTGGGATCGGACGACCATCAGGGCTTGGCGTATGCCGAGAAGTTCATCAAGGGGTTTCAGGTCAAGAAAGTGTACGCCAACGGCGACAGCAAGAAGCTGCGCGAAGTGATCGGCAAGCACACCGACGTCGTGGCCGGTAACGTCGGGTATTACATCCCGTATATGCTCGAGGGCAAAATCAAGGCCATCGCGGTCCTGGACACGCAGCGCTCCGAATACCTGCCGACGGTGCCGACCTTCGAGGAAGTCACGGGCCTGAAGAACGTTTCCTTCGCCGGCCGCACCCTGGCGGTGGCGCCGGGCTTGGACGAGGCGAAGAAGAAGATCTACGCGGACGCCGTCAAAAAGGCGATCGAAAACCCGAATTACGCCATCAAGGAGTTGAAGAACAAGAACGGCCTATGGCCGGTGACGGGCAAGGCGCTTTGGAAGAAGCTCGAGGACACGTCCGATAACGTCCAAAAGGTTAAGTACTGGGAAATGAAGCCCTGACGAATGAAGGGGCGGGCGGGGCCGAAGGGCTTTTCGGTTCCGCCCGTTTCCCGACACGTCGAAACACCGTACGCCGCCGGAATTCATAACTAAGCATTCATAACCATGCCGAATGGTCAAAAGGACGGTCGAATGAAGCGTTTATGGGGAGACGTCCTCGCCGCGGGTTTCTTCATCGTCGGTTCTGTCTGGATCATTATGGAGGCCAAGTCCTTCCCGGCGGGCGGCGGCGAGTTTCCCCTGTTTTCGGCCGGTACCGTCATTCTTCTCGCCATCGGCATGATCGTGAAGGCGGTCAGGTCGAAAGATCCGGCGATGCACGAACCCGCCCAATTCGATTTTTCCTGGAACAACACGAAGCAATACGTCATCGGGGCGATGGTCATCGGTTATTGGCCGCTGTCGTTCGTGTTGGGTTATTTCTTCACGACACTTTTGTTTCTGCTGATCGCATCGTGGCTGGCCGGCGTGCGCAGCGTGAAAACCCTGGCCATCACGGCCGTCGTTCTGATTCCGGCGCTCTACGGATTGTTTGCCGTGCTTCTTCAGGCGAGCATGCCGGAAGGCATTTTGATTTAGGAGTAGGGAAGACAAGACATGTATCTCGATCAGTCGCTTCCGTATCTTCTGGATATCTTTGCCTGGCAGAACATTCTTGCCATTCTCATGGGCGTTTTCGTCGGATTGATCATCGGCGCCATTCCGGGATTGAGCCCGCCGATGGCCATTGCCCTGTTGATTCCGGTTTCCTTTAAGTTTCCGCCGGTGACGGCGCTGCTGTTGATGGTATCGTGTTATGCCGCGGGCATTTACGGCGGCTCGTTCTCGGCCATTCTGTTACGAGCACCGGGAACGTCGGCCTCGGCCGCCTCGGCGATCGAAGGCTTCGAGATGACCCGGCGCGGCCGGGCGATCGAGGCCATCCGGATTTCCACGTTCGCGTCTGTCATGGGCGGCGTGATCAGCGGCTTCGTCCTGCTGTTGCTGGCGCCGCCGCTCGCGCAGGTTTCGCTTTGGTTCGGACCGTCCGAGTATTTCCTCGTCGCCATCCTGGGCCTGACGGCGATCGCCTCGGTCACCTTCGGCCACGTAATGAAGGGGTTGATTTCGGGATTGCTCGGGCTGTTTCTCAGCACGTTCGGGATCGATCAGTATTCCGGGTTTCCGCGTTTTACCTTCGGCCTGGTGCCGTTCGAGGGCGGCTTCGACATCATGCCGGTCATCATTGGCCTGTTCGCGTTCGCCCAGGGCATGGAATTGTGCCAGGGCGATCCGCGCGCAAATATTTCCGGCGTGAAGTCGCTCACCTGGAACATTTGGCCGAAAATGTCGGAGATCATGCATTGTCGCTGGTCGCTGGTGCGCGGTTGGGTATGCGGCCTGGGCATCGGCATCATTCCGGCCGCCGGCGGTTCGGTCGCGCAATGGATCGCGTATGCCTGGGAAATCCGCAACAAGAAGCCCGGCGATCAATTCGGCAAGGGCGAGATCAAGGGCTTGGCCGCGACGGAAGGGGCGAACAACGGCGTCACCGGCACCTCGTTGATCCCGATGTTCGTGCTGGGCGTGCCCGGCGGCATCGCCGCGGCCGTTATTCTCGGCGCGTTGATCATCCACGGCCTGCAGCCGGGGTTGCGGCTGTTCAAGAACAATCCCGACGTAATTTATACGATCATGTGGGGCTTTATTCTCGCCAATCTGATCATGGGAGTCATCGCCATCGTGATCGCGCGCACCATGGCCTATTTGACGCTGTTCCCCCGCGGCATCATCGGCCCGATGATTTTGATCTTCAGCGTCATCGGGACCTACACGGCGACCAGCAACATCTACGACGTCTGGATCATGATCGGCTTCGGCGTCGGCGGGTACTTCATGTTCAAGTACAACTATTCGCCGGCGGGGGTTCTGTTGGGAATTATTCTTGGGCCGATCGCCGAAAACGGATTGCGCGACCTGCTCATCATTTCCGGGAACAATCCTCTCCCGTTCATTTTTACCCGGCCGATCTCGCTGCTCTTCATCGCCTTCATCGTCATGGCGCTGTACTTCTCGGTGCGCGGCAAGAAGGAAACCGAGGAACATCCGGAAACCGTCGTACGGCGGTCGGACGATTAAGCCCGCCTCTATTCAATTTATTAAATTCGGTTGAGGCAAAATCCGGGCGACAAAAAACGCGCGAACGCGGCACATTCGCGTGATCAAAGGCGAGGGTTTTCGTTACCCTTCGATGTTAATGTTCTGACCCCGTTGCGGCACAGTCTGTCCGGACGAAGACGACCCCGTGAAATCGTGCGGTTCGCTTTCCGTCTTCGACGAATCCTTAACCTCATCAACAGGCTCACGCCGCTGACTGGCCTTGTCGGCTTCTTTGGAAGCTTGAGCAATCTTATCGACTTGCTCGGACACAGCCTGACGCGCTTGTTGGCTTAAGGCAAGGGCTGCAGACGTAATAACAGTTGTGCCCGACTCTCCAGCGGAGCCTAGCGGATCAACTGCCATGATACTTCTCCTATCTACAAAACAGCATTCTGCCGTCACGGGTAAAATACCACAAATGCGGCAAGAATAAAACCTTTTTTCCTTCCGATGGACTGTTGAGTATTAGTGATTATTTATCAATTAGTTGGGAGTCTCGAATGTGTCCGAAGCGTTGGCGGTTATGGGTATATTCACGTATAAAAGGGCGGCGTCTTGAAATAGGTATATAATCATATTTTGGCGAGGGATCATCCCCATCGGCGTTATGGGCGGCCGCATCGGGGCTCTCGGCGCTATAATCATCCGGGTTTTTATGCGAAGACTCATCCGCTCGGCGGAACGGATACTGGTGGAATGAACCGATAAATGCTCAAAGTCGTTTTAGGCCTATTCGGCGTTTTGGTCGTCGGTGTCGTGGTATGGTTTTTCATCGTCCAGCCGTCGCTCCAAAAAAAGCAGGAAGTCGTCGTCCAGCCGGGAAAAGATATCGCGGCATCGCGGGCGACGGGCGGCAACACAGCGGCACCGGGGCAAGCCCCGCCGCAGCAAGAACAAGCGCCGCCGCCCGCGCAGGTGCCGCAAGGCATTGGGGCCAATCCCGACGCCTATTACGAGCCGGGCGAAATCATCGTCACCAATCCGCCGAAAAATTTCGATGCCGCGGCTTCGGTTCTCGGTTTCACGGTTGTTTCGTCGGAAACATTGCCCGCGCTCGGCATCCGCGTCGTCAGGCTGCGGGTGCCGGCGGGCACCAGCGTGCCGCGCGCGCGGCGGTTGCTGGCCGCGCAGTTTCCGTCGGCGAGTGTCGACGCCAATCATCATTATGAAGCCCAGCAAGGGCTGAAAACGAGCCCCCGGACGGCGATCGGTTGGGGGCCGGCAACGCCGAGTTGCGGCCGGGGCATTCGTCTCGGGCAGATCGACGCGGCGGTGGACGTGAATCATCCGGCCCTGCTCGGCCAGCGCATTCAATACAAGTCCTTTCACCGGCAGGGCAATTCGGCGGGGCCGGCCGACCACGGTACGGCCGTCGCGGGTATCCTCGTCGGCAAACCGAGCTGGGGCGGCCTGTTGCCGGGCGCGGATCTGTTTGCCGTCAACATGTTCGAAAAGCGTCCCGACGGCCGCGTCGTCGGCAATGCCCTGGCGCTGATCAAGGGGATCGATTGGTTGGCGCAGAACAAGACGCACGTCATCAACATGAGCGTCGCCGGTGCCGATAACAAAGTGGTGCGCAGCATCATCACGAAGGCCATGCGCACGGGCCTTGCCATTGTCGCCGCGGCAGGCAATTGGGGGGTCAACGGCAAGCCCGCTTACCCGGCCGCCTACAACGAGGTTCTCGCGGTCACCGCCTTTAATTCGCGCCGGATGTTGTACAGCCATGCCAACCGGGGGGATTACATCGATTTTGCCGCCCCCGGCGTGCAAATCTGGACGCCGGTGCCCGGCGGCGGCCGTTATCAAAGCGGCACGTCTTTCGCCGCGCCGTTCATTTCCGTTTTGATCGCCCTGCATACGGCACGCGGCGTCGGCGGCAGCGCCGATGAGTTGCGCCAACGGCTACAGAAGGCGAGCGTCGATCTCGGCATCAAAGGCAAGGACAAGGAATTCGGTTTCGGCTTTGTGAATATGCAACCGAAATGTGTCTGATTGTCGGATCATAACAACGTGAATTGTATCGGATGAATAATCCGTATATAATTTCTCCGTAGTCGAAAAAAGTCGCTCAATGGTTGTCCGTGCTCGCCGATAAACCGCCCAGTGAGCGTCTAAAAATCAAACAAAAACAAACGGTTGGACAGGGACTCGGCTCGAGCCGGCAGTCTGTGACCGCCGTCACTGTGGCGGGTTCCCTAACCACCGATACTGACGACTGAACGGGTGTGGGAGAGAGACGATGCTTCGTCTCGTGGTGCTGATGGTCGGCGTGTTTTTTGTCGCCGTCGGCATGTGGTTTCATATCGTCAAGCCTTTCGATAAGAAGATCGCCGAAACCAAACAGGAATCGCCGATCGGTCTGAAGGCGGAAGGCAAGCCGCAACCTTTGAAACCGTCGGTTTCCAAGGCGCAGAAAGCCGTTCTGAGCTTCGGCGAAAATCCGGATGCCTATTTCGAGCCCGGCGAACTGGTCGTAACCAATTCATTCAAGAGTTTCGCGACGGCAGCCGAAATCAACGGTTATAGAACGATCGAAACGGTCGAACTTACGTCCTTGGACCTGATGCTGCATCGCCTGCGCGTACCGGCGGGCATCGACATGCGTCGCGCGCGCCGCGATCTCGCGGCCAAGTTTCCCTCCGTAACGGTCGACTTCAATCATCGCTTTCAGGCTCAATCCGAAGGCAGCTTCGTTTACAAGGCCCATGCCCGCAGCACGATCGGCTGGAGCGATACGACACCGACGTGCGGCCGGGGGACGAGAATCGGCATGATCGATACAGCGATCGATCCGGACCATCCCGCGTTGAAGGGCCGCAAAATTCAATTCCGGTCGTTCCATAATCCGGAAAGTTCGCCGGGACCGACAAGCCATGGCACGGCCATCGCCGGCATGCTGGTCGGCAATACCGAGTGGGGCGGGTTGCTGCCCGGCGCCGCGCTTTACGCCGTCAACATGTTCGAGCAGCGCCGGAACGGGGAAATCGTCAGCAACGCCGTAATGATGATGAAGGGGATCGATTGGCTGACGCGGCAGAAAGTACACGTGATCAATTTGAGCATCGCGGGCGCGGACAACAAAGTCATCGATCAGATCGTCAAGAAAGTCTCAAGAAAGGGCATCGCGCTCGTCGCCGCCGCCGGTAACTGGGGCATCACGGGAAAGCCGGCTTATCCGGCGGCATACAAGAGCGTCATTGCGGTCACCGCGTTGAACGAGGACCGCAAGAGCCTCTATGCCCATTCCGGGCGCGGGGATTACATCGACTTCGCGGCGCCGGGTGCGAACATCTGGGCGGCCAGTTTCGGCACCGGTGGACGCTATCAAAGCGGAACGTCCTTGGCGGCAACCTACATCACGGCCCTGTCGGCCCTCTATGTCTCTGCCGGTTACGGCAAGACTCCGGACGCATTGCGGTCGTTGTTCCGCCGTGCGGCGAACGATCTCGGCGCGCCGGGCAAGGACCCCGAATTCGGCTGGGGTTTCGTCAACGTGCAACCCAAATGCGCCTAGCGCGGCTTCCGATCGTTTGGAATCGCGCGGCAGTTCCAAACGATCGGATTACACCGCGCTGATCCTATGATTCCAGCGCAAGAAATCCGTCCAAGTTGACCCGTTGTGGGTAAACTTGGACGGATATTGCGCTAGAGC
>JAVJPD010000430.1:0-1261 GCA_040216475.1 Rhodospirillales bacterium | reverse complement strand
TGGCCCTGGTCGTGATACATGGTCACGACCGCGTCGAAGTCGCCGTTCTGCGCCTTGACGAAGATGGTATCCGACGGAAACGGCCCGGTGGCGTTAATCCCCATCGCCTTGATTTTGTCCACCGCGGGCGCAATCACGTCGATCTCCTCGCGCCCGAAAATGCCGCCGTCGCCGCCGTGCGGGTTGAGCGCGCAGACGCCGACGCGCGGGTTTTCGATGCCCGCGCCGGCCAATGTTTCGGCGGCGAGCTTGGCGGCGCGGATCACGTTCGCTTCGGTGATCTGCTCGGCGACGTCCTTGAGCGCGATGTGAGACGTGACTCGACTCGTCCACAGGTTGCCGAGCACATTGTGCTCGCCGTAAGGTCGGCCATGGTTCAATTCGTGGGCGAAGAACACGTGCTCGTCCGGGTGCGAGGCGCCGCCCATGCCGAGCGCCTTCTTGTTCAAGGGCGCGAAGCAGAAGCCGTCGATGGTGCCCGCCTGGCCGAGCTTGAGCGCGGCCTTGAGCGCCAGCACGCAGGAGCGTCCGGCTTCCGCCGACACCGTGCCGGGCTCGATGTCGTTCGCGTCAATGGCGGGCACGTTCAAAAACGCCAGCGCATCGCCCGCGTAATCGGCCTCGGCGGCATCCTCGATGACTTCAACGGGGAGTTTAATCCCCGTCACCTTCTCGCCTTGAGCAAGGACGTTCAAATCGCCGATGACGAGAATGTTCGCGGTCGCGCGCGCGGATGTGTCGGCCAGCATCTTGACCGCGATCTCCGGGCCGACCCCGTTCGGATCGCCGAGCAGTACGCCGATGGTGGGTTTCATGTACCTCTCCCGTGTTAATGCGGTTTGTTTTTTATGCCGCGTCTTTATTCCGCCGCCATGTTTTCCCCGGCCAGGGCCTTGTCGATCAGCGCGATGGATTCGTTTATCCCGTAGAGCGCGATGAAGGAGCCCATGCGCGGGCCCTGGCTCTGGCCGAGCAGAATTTCGTAGAGCGCCTGGAACCAGGCGCGCAGGTCCTTGAACGGATGGCGCTTGCCGACCTCGTAGACCTGGGTCTGGATGTCTTCCGCCGACGATTCCTTGGCCAGCGCGGCGAGCGTCGCGCGCAGGTCTTGCAAGGCCGCGCGCTCCTCGTTCGTCGGTTTTCTGTACTGCTTCGCCGGGCGCACGAAGTCCTGGTAGTAGTTGATCGCGTATTCGACGAGCCTGTCGAGGATCGGCGCCGTCTCGGGCGTGGCGTCGGGCGTGTAGCGCGAGATGAAATG
>JAVJPD010000429.1:0-3031 GCA_040216475.1 Rhodospirillales bacterium | reverse complement strand
GGATGCGTTTGTAACTTTTCTTCAATTTTCAGTATGCATAAGGGAAAAATCGTCAGTCCGGGCCGGCGTCGCCGTATCCGTGCCCCGCTTTTTTGTATTCTTCCCGCGGCGGGCTGAAGATATCGAGAACCGTGCAGCCTTTCTCGCCGGCGCGCACGTTGTGTTCGACGCCGCCGCGCGTGCACCAGAAATCGCCGGCGTTGGCGGAAATTTCCCGGCCGTCCTGAATACGGGTACAGGCGCCCTCGAGGACGACGCCCCATTGTTCCTCGGCATGGCTGTGCAGGGTTCCCTCGGCGTTCGGCTCGATGCGTACGACCGACAGCATGACGTTGTCGCCGACGAAGATGCGGGTATTGATTCCCGGCGCCAGTTCCCGTTTCAGGCCCTGGGCCTGATCGTGGAGATTGAAAAACCACGGCGGTGGCGAGGCATCATCCGGCACGGTTCGCTCTCCCTGTCTTTGTCCGGCAGCGATTGTAAGCGGTTTAAGTTCGGTGACGGTTTCGAGTGTCGGCTGTTTGGCGCGGAGGGTCAAAGGAAAATCCGCCGTTGTCGGAAATAACGGCGGATTTCCGGGGCTCTGCTCGGCGAGCCCGAGGGAGGCGAAAGACAATTACGGATGCGGATGCAAGGCGTTCTTAAGCCAATCGGACCACATCGATCCCGGCTCGGAACCGGCGCCGTCGCGGTCGGTCTCGTTCGTGGCGGCGGCTTGCGGCGATCCGTTCGCTGCGTTCGTAAAGGGCGCGCGGTTGCGCGAGCAAAAGATCATGAGACGGTTGCCGACGAGGGCGTAGTTATTTTCCTCTTCAGAGGAAGGTTTTGTTGGGGTCTGATGGCATAGCGACATTGGCATGCTCCCTGTTCGATTTCATGCCCGGATTTTACGGTCGCCGCCGGCATTCCTCTATTATCCGGAGGGATAAACTATACCGAAGAAGAACCGGCGTTTATGGCATCGACCAGGGGCCGCACTTGGCGGGCGCACTGGCGAATTCCTTGCGGCAGTAGGACACCTGCCCCGAAAGCGTGTTGACCCGCCAGACGGACGTGTCGGCCGACGAGGTTATGGCATAGGTGCCGGCGGGTGCTTTGGTCTGGGTCACGGCTTCCTTGGTGAACACGACGGCAAGCGCTATCAGGGCGAGGCCGAAAAGAACGGCTTTCGGCATGGTCATCGGTTTTCTCCTTTTGCGATGTGCGGTGCTTCGAATAAAATGAGGGGCGATTTCGGCAAAATCAAGGCGATGGGCTCGGCCTCGATCGGATCATGATTTATCGGAAATACTACTTACTTTCCGATAAATCATGTGAATCCGATCTATATCAATAAATTAGAGCCGATTCACATGGTTAGTCGAAATCGCCATCTTGAGGGTATATGGCGATTTCGACTAACCATGACCGGCTCTAGAGCGGGGCCGCGCTCAGGCGGCGGTATTGACGATTTCGATTTCATGGGTGATTTCGGCGGTTTTGGCCAGCATGATCGAGGCCGAGCAGTATTTCTCCGCCGACAATTGAACGGCGCGCTCGACCTTCCCGGGCTTCAGATTCCTGCCGCTGACGGTGAATTTCACGTGGATCTTGGTGAACACCTTCGGGTCGTCCTCGGCCCGTTCGGCGGTGATGTCGGCGACGCAATCCTCGACCGGTTCGCGGGATTTCTCGAGGATGTGGACCACGTCGAACGCGGTGCAGCCGCCCATGCCGATCAGCACGGTTTCCATCGGGCGCACGCCGAGGTCGCGACCGCCCGCTTCCGGCGCGCCGTCCATGACGATGGTATGGCCCCCGCCGGAGTCGTTTACCGATTCACCGAGGAACGTGCGGTCCTGCACCCATTTGATTCGCACTTTCATATATAGACGGCCTTTTAGGTAAGAGTGATACGAAAATCCCGGTAGTATTTATTGAGCGCCATGCGCACGACGGCAAGTCCCCAGAAGACGAAGATCCCCAGGCCGATGATCGAATGGATCGCTGTGATCGTCTGCGGGCCGGCGCCGGCCTTGCCGAGCAGCAGGCCGAGCAGGTAGCCGAGGCCGCCGCCGATGATCAGCATCCCGGCGAGCCATCGCCAGACGAGCAGCCACCAAACCCTAAAGACCTTGCCCCAACCGATCTCGCCGTCTTGTCGTTCCGCCATGGTGTCACTCCTTTGTGCGCGTTTGGTGCGTCCCGTAAAGCCGGGATGCCGAAGAGCACGTTTATGCTAGCATGTCTGCGGGAAACCGTCGAAAAGAGTCATCGAAACGGAAAAGGGGAGTGCGATGCGCGCATGGTGGTTCGAGGCGCCGGGGCCGGCGAGGGAAGTCCTGCAATTCGGCGAGCTGCCTGATCCGGAGCCGGGTCCGGGCGAGGTCCGGGTCCGGGTCGCCTATTCGGCGATCAACCCGACCGACTGCAAGCGCCGCAACTCGGTCGGGCCGTCGGTCGGGCGCGACATCGGGCGCTTCGACAAGATCGTCCCTCACAACGACGGCTCCGGCGTGATCGAGAAAGTCGGCGCGGGCGTGCCGGAATCGAGAATCGGCGAGCGCGTCTGGCTGTTCGGCCCGCAGGCCGACAGCCCGGACAGCGCGTTCGGTTCGTGCGCCGAGTTCTGCGTGCTGCCCGCGCGCAAGGCGATCAGGCTTCCCGATAATACGTCGCTCGCGGAAGGGGCGTGTCTCGGCGTGCCCGCCGTCACCGCGCACGTCTCCCTGTTCCCCGACGGCCCGGTGACGGGGGAGACGGTGTACGTGAGTGGCGCCTCGGGCCGGGTCGGCAAGTACGCGGTGCAGCTCGCCAAGCTCTCGGGCGCGGCCGTGATCGGCTGCGTGGGGTCCGAGAGCAAGGCGCGCGACGTGGCGGCCTTGGGTTGCGATCATGTTCTCAACTACAGGACCGACGATCTGCCCGCCGAGATCAAAAAGCTGACCGGCGGCAAGGGTGTGGATCGCATCGTCGAGGTCGATTTCGGGGCCAATATCGATCTGCACCGAGACTTGATCCGCTGCAACGGCACGGTTTCGACCTACGGTTC
>JAVJPD010000428.1:0-5397 GCA_040216475.1 Rhodospirillales bacterium | reverse complement strand
TGCCGCCCGGCACCGGCATCTGCCATCAGGTGAACATCGAATACCTCGCGCAGACCGTCTGGTCCTCGGACGCGGACGGCGAGACCCTCGCCTATCCCGATACCCTCGTCGGCACCGACAGCCACACGACCATGGTCAATTCGCTCGCGGTCCTGGGCTGGGGCGTCGGCGGCATCGAGGCCGAGGCCTGCATGCTCGGCCAGCCGATTTCCATGATGATCCCGGAAGTCGTCGGCTTCAAATTCACCGGCGAGCTGAAAGAAGGCGCGACCGCCACCGATCTGGTTCTCACCGTCGTGCAAATGCTGCGCGAAAAGGGCGTGGTCGGGAAGTTCGTCGAATACTTCGGCGACGGACTCGAACATCTGACCCTGCCGGACCGCGCCACCATCGCCAACATGGCGCCCGAATACGGCGCCACCTGCGGGTTCTTTCCGATCGATCGGGAAACGCTCCGCTACCTGTCGTTCACCGGGCGCGACGAGGCGCGACTCGCCCTGGTCGAGGCGTACGCCAAGGAACAAGGTCTGTGGCACGACCGCGACACGCCCGACCCGGTGTTCACCGATACGCTCGAGCTGGACCTGGCCACGGTCGAACCCGCCATCGCCGGGCCCAAACGGCCCCAGGACAAGATTCTTCTTTCCAAGGCGGCGGAAATCTTCGGCAACGATCTTCCCAAGATCGCCGAGGGCGTGAGCGCGCCCCGCTCGGCCGAGGTCGCCGGCACCGATTACGAATTGAAGGACGGCGCCGTCGTCATCGCCGCGATCACCAGCTGCACGAACACCTCGAACCCGACGGTGCTGATCGGCGCCGGCCTGCTGGCCAAGAACGCCATCGAGAAGAGCCTCGCCGTCAAGCCGTGGGTGAAAACGTCGCTCGCGCCCGGCTCGCAGGTCGTCGCGGAATACCTGAAGGCGTCCGGGCTTCAGGCGTATCTGGACCGGCTCGGCTACAACATCGCCGGATTCGGCTGCACCACCTGCATCGGCAATTCGGGTCCGCTGGCCGAGCCGATCGCCGCGGCCATCGAAGAGGGCGATCTGGTCGCCGCCGCCGTGCTCTCGGGCAACCGCAACTTCGAGGGCCGCATTCACCCCTTGTGCCGCGCCAACTATCTGGCGTCGCCCATGCTGGTCGTCGCCTATGCCTTGGCCGGCTCGATGACCGTCGATCTTTACAACGATCCCCTCGGAACGGATGCCGACGGCAAGCCGGTGTTCATGAAGGATATCTGGCCCAGCAATAAGGAAATTCGCGACGTCATCGAAACCGTCATCACGCCGGAGATGTTCCGCTCGCGCTATGCCGACGTATTCGCCGGCAACGAAACCTGGCGCACCATGAGCGTCCCCGAAGGCGACATCTACGAGTGGCAACCGGGTTCGACCTATATCCGCCGTCCGACCTTCTTCGACGCGTCCGGCACGAGTGCGGGTGCGGGTGCGGGCGAGGCCGCGCAAGAGAGTCACGCCGGCACCCTGGAAGACATCCACGGCGCACGGCCGCTGCTGATTCTCGGCGATTCGATCACGACCGATCACATATCGCCGGCCGGCAGCATCAAGGAAGACAGCCCGGCCGGCGAATACCTCACCGATCACCAGGTCCGGCCGAAGGAGTTCAATTCCTACGGCCTGCGCCGGGGCAATCACGAGGTCATGGTGCGCGGCACCTTCGCCAACATCCGCATCCGCAACGAAATGGTGCCCGATATCGAGGGCGGGTTCACCAAGCACTGGCCCGACGGCGAGGTGCTGCCGATTTTCGCGGCCGCGATGAAATATCAAAACGAGGGCGTGCCGCTCATCGTCATCGGCGGCAAGGAATACGGCACCGGCTCGTCGCGCGACTGGGCCGCCAAGGGCTCGCGGCTTCTGGGCGTGCGCGCGGTAATCGTCGAAAGCTTCGAGCGAATCCACCGCTCCAACCTGATCGGCATGGGGGTCATCCCGCTGCAGTTCAAGGACGGCGTGAACCGGAAAACGTTGAAGCTGGACGGCACCGAACGGTTCGACATCACCGGTATCGGGGGCGGCATCGAGCCCGGCATGGACGTCGCCTGCCGCATCGCGCGAGCCGACGGCTCGACCGAGGACATCACGTTGCTGTGCCGAATCGACACCCAAGACGAGGCCGAATACTTCAAGGCCGGCGGCATCCTGCAATACGTCCTGAGCAACCTCAAGGCGGCCTGAGGACGCCGAATTTCCCGGAAAACGGTCCCTCCGCGGCCCTGCGGGGCCATCACGGGGCGGTGATGGCCGTGTGATGATTATGTGATTGGCGCGATTCGGCGGCCTGTTCTAATGTCGCGCCATGTTGAAAACGGCTCGCACTTTCGCCCTCGTCCTGGCTCTGACGCTGATCCCGGCCCTGCTCCCGGCCCTGGCGTATGCCGGCGAACGGGCGTCGGATCAGGCCGCCGCGAAAGCCCCGGTTCAGCCGCTCGCGGTGGTCGAGCTCTATACCTCGCAGGGGTGTTCGTCCTGCCCGCCGGCCGACGCCTTCATGGGTGAACTGGTCAAGCGCCCGGACGTGCTCGGCCTCACGTTTCATATCGATTACTGGGACTACATCGGCTGGAAAGACCCGTTCGCGGCGCCGGAGAACACCGAACGCCAACGCCGTCATGCCAAGCACTTGAAGATCCGCAGCATTTATACACCGCAGATGGTGATCCAAGGCGCCCGGGATGCCGTCGGCTCCAACCGCTGGCAAGTCGGCGAGGCTATCGAAAAAACCAGGCACATCCCTACCCTGAACGTCGTCATCAAACGCGACAAGAAAAGCGACGCGCTCAAGGTCGTCGTCCCGTCTTCCAAGGTAAAGGACCGGGCGCGCATCTATCTATTCGCTTACGACGAAAAGCACACCACGACCATCAAGCGCGGCGAGAACGGCGGGCGAAGCTTAAGTTATTACAACGTCGTCCGCAGCACGAAGAAGATCGGAATCTGGGCCGGCATGAAGCTTAAACTGTTCGTGCCGATCGCGGAGATGGTCGCCGCCGGGCACACCGGCTGCGCCGTCATCGTGCAATCGCGCAACACCGGCCACATCCTCGGCGCGGCGTACTACCGCTTCGAGCACACGATCTGAGTTCAACTCAATCCCTTCTCGATCACGGATGCCAAGCGGCGCGCGAACGCCGACGCGTCGGCGATCTGTTCGCCTTCCATGATCCGGGCCTGATCGAACAGAAGATGCGCCGCATCGTTCAGCAAATCATTGCCGCCGCCCGCCTTCGCCATATCGGCCAACCGCGTGATCGTCGAATGGGACGGATTGATTTCGAGAATGCGTTTCGCGTCCATACCCGCGCCCAACTGTTTGTGCTGGCGCAATAGCCGCTCGAGGTGGATGTCGAGATCGCCCTCGTCGGCCACCAGGCAGACCGCGCTGTCGGTCAGGCGTTCGGACGCGCGCACGTCCTTCACCTGTTCGCCGAGCGCCGCCTTGAACGCCGCGATCAGGGCGTCCATGTCCGTGTCGGCGGCCTTTCCGGGCTTGTCCCCGGCGGTTTCGGACTCCTTGATCTTGGACAGATCGGCGCCGCCCTGGGTTGCCGACTTAAACGGCTTTTCCTTGTAAAGCCCGACCGAGGGCACCCAGAACTCGTCGACCGGATCGTCGAACAGCAACACTTCGATGCCCTTGGCCTTGAAGCCTTCGAGTTGCGGGCTTTGACGCATGCGCCCCAAATCCTCGCCGGTGATGTAATAGATGGCCTCCTGGCCCTCTTTCATGCCCGCAACGTACTCTTCGAGGCCGACCAGCCCGTCGCCCCGGGTCGAGCGGAAACGGCAAAGGCCGAGCAGAGCATCGCGGCTCGCCACGTCTTCGTAGAGGCCTTCCTTCAAGACCGCGCCGAAATTTTCCCAGAAGGCCGCGTACTCCTCCGGTGCCGCATCCGCTTTCTTCTTCAACTCGCCGAGCACCCGTTTCACCAGGCCGCTGCGGATTTTCGCGATCTTGGGATCGTGCTGGAAGGTTTCGCGGCTGATGTTGAGCGACAGGTCCTCCGAATCCACGACGCCGCGCAGAAAGCGCAGGTACGCCGGAATCATCCCTTCCGAATTGTCCGTGATGAAGACCCGCTTCACGTAAAGCTTCACGTGCATCTTTCGTTCGGGGTGGAACAGATCGAACGGCCGGCTCGAAGGCACGTACAAAAGATTCGTGTAGGACAGAACGCCTTCGACCTTATTGTGGATCGTCAGCCACGGCTCGTCGAAGTTATGGGAGGCGTGCCGGTAGAATTCCTTGTATTGCTCGTCGCTGATGTCGCTTTTCGACCGGGTCCAGATCGCCGAAGCGGAATTGAGCTTCTCTTCCTTGTCCTCCTCGACCAAGACGACCGGTATGCCGATGTGATCGGAGTGCGCCTTGACGATGCGCGTGACCGCCGAGGCTTGGGCGAAATTCTTTTCCTCGTTCGTCAGATGCAGCGTGACCGTGGTGCCGCGCGTTTTGCGCGCGCTTTCCTCGATGCTGTATTCGCCACGCCCCGTCGACGACCACAGCCAAGCCTTGTCCTCGCCCGCCTTGCGCGTCAGCACCTCGACCCGCTCGGCGACCATGAACGCGGAATAGAAACCGACGCCGAACTGTCCGATCAACGCGAGGTCTTTATCCTTGTCCTCGCCGAGCGTCTCGACGAATGCCTGGGTGCCCGAGCGCGCGATGGTCCCGAGCGTCTCGATGAGATCGTCGCGGTTCATGCCGATGCCGTTGTCGCTGACGCTCAACGTCCCCGCCTTCTCGTCGAGCGCGATCAAAATCTTGAATTCGGGGTCGCCCTCGATCAGCCCGGGCTCGGTCAGGGCGGCATAGCGCAACCGGTCGCAGGCGTCCGAGGCATTGGAAATCAGCTCGCGAAGGAATATCTCTTTATGAGAGTAGAGCGAACGCGCGACGATATTCAGAAGCTTGCCGACTTCGGCTTCGAAGGCGAAGGTTTCCTTGCCGGCGGTTTCTTTCACGGTTTCGGTCACGGTTTCGGTCACGGGTTCTGTCATGGTCCCTATCCTGGTCCTCGATTCGGCGGTTTTCCGGGATTTCTCCCGGCCTTGACCCGGCCTTGATATGTGTCATGGCGTCGCGCCGCGCAACCCCTTTAAATGTCCCGAAACCCGGGAGAAAGGTGCCATGCAGACCCCGCCACACATTACGTTTCGCCATATGGATCATTCCGACGCCGTCGAGGCCCGTATCCGCCGGGAGGCCGAAAAGCTCGAGCGCTTTTTCGACCGCATCGTCGGTTGCCGGGTCACGGTGGAAGCCCCCCACAAGCAGCACAACAAGGGCAATCTCTACCACGTTCAGATCATCGTCGACGTGCCGGGCAAGGAAATCGTCGTCAAGAAAGACCCCGGCAAGAATCACGCCCAC
>JAVJPD010000427.1:0-4444 GCA_040216475.1 Rhodospirillales bacterium | reverse complement strand
GATGCGGACGGGCTCGCCCATGTCGAGGACGAAAATCTTGCCGTCGGACTGCCCGTTCAGGCACCCCAGGGCGGACGCCTCCAAGACCAGCTCGACCGCCTCGCGAACGGTCATGAAATAACGGGTCATGTCGGGATGCGTGACCGTCAGCGGCCCTCCCTCCTGAAGCTGCTTGTGGAACAGCGGCACGACCGATCCCGTCGAGCCGAGAACGTTGCCGAAGCGAACGGTGATGAACCGCGTATCGTTTGCGCCGGTTCGGCCGAGATCATGGGCCTGGCAATAGATCTCGGCGATGCGCTTGGTCGTGCCCATGATGCTCGACGGGTTGACCGCCTTGTCGGTCGAAATCAACACCATGGCGTCGATACCGTGTGCGCGGCAGGCATCGGCGACGTTCGCCGTGCCGATCACGTTGGTCATAGCGCCTTGGGTCGGATGGGCCTCGACCAGGGGAACGTGCTTCAGGGCGGCGGCGTGAAACACGAGTTCGGGCTTGGCGCCCGAGAACACCTTGCCGATCCGGTCGCGGTCGCGGACATCGGCCAGAATGGCCGTTCGCGGTATGGCGGGCCAGGTCTGCGATACCTCCATGTCGATGGCGTAGAGGTTGTATTCGCCGTAATCGAGCAGCGCGATCGAGGTCGGAGCGAAGCCGCAGACTTGGCGCACCAGTTCGCTGCCGATGCTGCCGCCGGCGCCGGTGACGAGAACCCGCTTGCCCGCGATCAGGGCTTTCATGGCGTGGCGGTCGAGCACCTTTTGCGGCCGGCCCAAGAGATCCTCGATGGCGACCGGTTTGACTTCGAGCTTGTCCTCGAGGCCGCTCCTGAAATCCGTCAAGCGCGGCAGGCGGGCCATGATCAGGCCCAGCTCGGTCGCGCGGTCGAGCAACGCGCGCACCACCGGCCCCTCGATATCGTTCTTGGTCAGGATCAGCCGTTGCGGCGAGCGGCCTTGCGACGTGAGTTTCTTGACCACGGCCTCGATCTCGCCGACCGTGCCGAGCACCTCGATATCGTGAATGCGCCGCCCGACCCGCGACGGTTTTTCGGCGACGATGCCGACGACCTCGTAATTAGCGTCCGGCGAGCGCGCCATGTCGCGGATGAACAACTCCGCTCCATCCTCGGCGCCGACGAGCAGAACGGGAATGCGCTTCGCAGGCAACGACTGCAGGGACAAATCGATGTGGCGGTCCTTCATCAGCCGGTAGACGAAACGAGGGCCGCCCAGCAGCGCCATCAGGATAAACCAGTTGATGATCAGCACCGAACGCGGCATGTCGGCGAGTCGTTGCCACAGGAACATGATCACCACGAACGCGACCGTGGTGATGGTGACGGCCTTGAAAATGGCGAAAAGATCGTTGAGAGACGCATAGCGCCAAACGCCGCGGTAAAGGCCGCTCAGCAAATAGACGATCACGGCAATGCCCATGAACGTCGCGACGCCGATCTTCCAGAATTCTTGAGAATAATCGAGATACCCGTCGCCGATGCGCAGGAACATCGACACCATGAACGCCGCGAACGTCATGACGAGATCGTGGGCGAAAACGAAGAAACCACGCTTCGGGATACGGAAAAGGCGGCTGGCGATCACGGGGTTTCCCTTGGCTCTTTAGATATCGGCGCGGCCGGTGCGAAGCCAAGCCGCCGTCTTGTTTAAACCTTCTACCATGGAATAGGGCGGCATCCACCCCAGAACCGAGCGAATTTCGGCGTCATCGACGACGAGGGAGTCGGTCAAGCGCGAGACGGCGCCGCCGCGTCCGGTCAAGGCTCCGGTCAACCGGAGGAGGCCCGGCGGAATCGGTATCAGCCGGGGCCGGACATCCAAGGAATCGGATGCGAGCCGAATCAGTGCGGGCGTCGAAACGTCGTTGCCGTCGCGAATCAGAAACGTTTGCCCCGCGGCGTTGTCATGAAAGAGGCAGGTGATAACGGCGTCGACCAGGTTGCCAACATAGACGAAACTGCGTCGGTTGTGAATCGCGCCGAGCGGCAGCGGCAATCCTTTCGCGCATGCCTTGAGAAGCGTCAGAAAATTTCCCTTAACGCCGGGGCCGTACACCAGGGGCGGTCGCAGGATGACCGTTTGCAGGCCGGTGCGCACGGCGATTTCGCTCAAAGTCCGTTCGGCCCGCCATTTGGTTTGTCCGTAGTCGTCCTCGGGCGCCGGCGTGTCGGTTTCGGTAAAGGGCGCGCCGGCCGTGCGTTCGCCGTTGACCTTGATGCTGCTCAGAAAGACCAGCCGCGCGATTCCTTTCGCGGCGGCCATTTCGGCGAGTCGTCGCGTGCCCTCGACGTTGGTGCGAAAATAAGCGGCACGCGCGTCCGGTTCCGTTTCATGCATGACATGCGCGCGCCCGGCCAGGTGAACGACGAGATCGATCCCCTCAAGCGCCCAGGACCAATCGGTCTCGCCGTCGATGGTGCCGACGGCGACGCTTTCGATCCCGCGTTCGTCGCGGCCCACGGGGGGCGTGCGTTTGGCGATACGCACGCCATGACCCGCCTTGAGCAATGCCGGCGCCAGATGCGCGCCGATGAACCCGGCGCCGCCGGTGATCAGAACCCGGCTCATGATTTCTCCATGCGGGCGGACAAGATCGAACCGGCCTCGGCGCCGCGCCCCGCGGCAGCGCAGTCGAGCACCGCCAGCATGTCGCGGGCTTGTTGTTCGCGGCTGTGTCGCGGCGCCGCCGCCAGGCCGGCATCGGCCAGCGCCCGGTATTGTTCCGGTTCGGCAGACAAACGTCGTACGGCATCGGCCAGGGCTTGCGGGTTTTCCGGCGCCACCCAAACGCCCGCCTTGTCGGCCTCGAGAATCCGCCGGGCCTCGCCGTCGGGCACGGCGAGCAGGATCGGCAGACTCATGGCCATCGCCTCGAACATCTTCGAGGGGATCACGTTGGCGAAGGCGGGATGATCGCGCAGATGAACCAGCGCGACGTCGCACAGGCTCCAAATCCGGGGCATCGCTTCCTTGGGTTGCGGCGGTATGAAGACGACGTTGCCGAGGCCCCGCATGCGGGCCTCCTCGATCAGGGCGTCCCGTTCGGCGCCGGCGCCCGCCAGCAGGAGTCGGACGTTGCTTTCTTCCTTCAGCAATTCGGCGGCGTTCAGAACGTTTTGCAGGCCGTGCGCCATGCCGTGGGTGCCGACATAGCCGACGACGAAACGGTCTTTCAAACCGTATGTCTCGCCGAGTTCCGGATCGCGCGGGCGCGGGCCGTAGCGCCAGGTATCGACGCCGTTGATGACGACGGCGATCTTGCCGGCCTCGATCCCGCGCGACACCAAATTCGTCTTAAAAGCTTGCGTGAGGGCCGCGACCGCGGCCGAGCGGCGATACAGGAACAGCTCGAATTTTTCGACCATGCGCAACAGCCGGCTCTGGCGCATCGCGCCGACGGCGGCGATGGATTCGGGCCAGAGATCGCCAAGCTCGAACACGAACGGCACGCGGCGCACCGCGCCCAGCGCCCAACCGGCGACGGCGGCGAAAAACTGCGGCGAGGTCGAGACGATCACGTCGGGTTTCGTTTCGAACAGTCCGGCGGCAAAGCCGCTGACCATGTAACTCAGAAAATCGAGTGTGCGACGCACGACGCCCTTGTTGGCGGCGATGTAGGTCTTCACCCGCACCACCCGCAATCCGGCCATCTCTTCGGTCTGATGCCAGCGGTTGCGGTAGCCCCCGAAGAGCCTGCCGTGGGGAAAATTCGGTGCACACGTGATCACGGTCACCTCGTGGCCCCATTGCGCCCAATAACAGGCGCGTTCGTAAACCCGCGTGGCGGCGGCGTTGGTTTCCGGCGGGAAATTGTCGGAGAAAAACAGGATTTTCACGCGCCGTCTCCGTCCCGTTCCGCTTCGCGCCTCGTGGCGGACGGCGCGGGCCCGGCACTCAAATACAGCAGCATGATCACCGTGACGGCCGCCGCGCCGAGCAGGGGCTGCCATGTTTTTCCCGTGGCCGCCCACGCGGCCAGCGCGATCAAGCCGACGTTACCGGCCAGAATCGCCAAGGATACATGGGCGTGGCCGAGGCCGCGTTGGGCCGCGCGCTGGTAGAAATGCTCCCTGTGGGCTTGCCAGAATTTTTCGCCCCGGAGCGCGCGCCGGAACAACGTGAGAGTCGCGTCGGCGAGGTAGTAAAGCGGCAGAATGAACGCCGCCGCCCACTGTCCTTCCGCGGCAAGGGTCAACAGCAGCCAACCCAGAACGAAACCGAGCGGTACGCTGCCGGTATCGCCCAAGAAAATTTTCGCCGGATGCCAATTCCACCAAAGAAACCCGAGCGCGCCGGCGATCAGGGTGACGCCGATCCAGGCCAAGGCCGGATCGGTGGCGGCCAACAAAACGACCGCAACGATCCCGCCGCCGAGAGAGGCGGTTTCGACGCCGGCAATACCGTCGATGCCGTCCATGAAATT
>JAVJPD010000426.1:0-2867 GCA_040216475.1 Rhodospirillales bacterium | reverse complement strand
TGCGGACCGACGGCGTGCAGCTCGCCCAGGAAGCGGTCGCCGCCGCCCGCAAACAGATCGAAGGCGATTTCGGCAGCCGATACCTGCCCGAAAGCCCGCGCATCTATAAAAGTAAGGCCAAGAACGCCCAGGAAGCTCACGAGGCGATCCGTCCGACCGATCTCAGCCGTCGCCCGGATGACGTGGCCCGCCATCTCGACAAGGATCAGGCCCGGCTGTACGAGCTGATCTGGAAACGCACCATCGCCTGCCAGATGGCCCCGGCGGTGCTCGATCAGGTCGGCATCAACATCCCCGCCGGAGACGGCAAGACCGTTTTGCGCGCCACCGGCTCGGTCGTGACTTTCGACGGCTTCTTCAAGGTCTACCGCGAGGATCAGGACGACGCCGATCCGAACGCCGAAAACGGCAGCGACAAGGATCGCATCCTGCCGCCGATCAACGAAAACGATCCGCTGAGCCAAAAAGACGTCAAACCGGAACAGCACTTCACCCAGCCGCCACCGCGCTATTCGGAGGCAAGCCTGGTGAAGAAGCTCGAGGAACTCGGCATCGGCCGCCCCTCGACCTACGCCTCCATCCTCTCCGTGCTGCAGGATCGCAATTACGTGCGCCTCGAAAAACGCCGGTTCATTCCCGGCGATCGCGGCCGTTTGGTGACGGCCTTCCTGATCAGCTTCTTCAAGCGTTACGTCGAATACAATTTCACCGCCGAGTTGGAAAACGAACTCGACGACATCTCCGGCGGCCGCGTCGACTGGAAAAAGGTCCTGCGGGATTTCTGGTCGGCCTTCAGCGGCGCCGTTGCGGAAACCAAGGACCTGCGGGTGCGCGAAGTGCTCGACGCGCTCGACGAACTGCTGGGCCCGCATTTCTTCCCGGAAACCGGCAACGGCACCAACCCGCGCGACTGCCCCGAGTGCAGCGACGGCCGGCTCAACCTGAAGCTCGGCAAGTTCGGCGCCTTCATCGGCTGCTCGAACTATCCCGAGTGCCGTTTCACCCGCCCGCTCGAAGTCGTCGACGGCGACGGCAGCGGCGTCGGCAGCCTGCCGAAGACTCTCGGCAAGGACCCGGAAACCGGGCTCGACGTCAGCTTGCGTAAGGGCCCCTACGGATTTTATCTGCAACTGGGCGAACCGGTCGGCGAAGGCGAGGAACAGACCAAGCCGAAACGCACGGCCCTGCCGAAAACCTATGAGCCCGCCGACGTCGATTTGGATCTGGCGCTTGCCCTGCTTTCGCTGCCGCGCCGGGTCGGCCACCATCCGGAGACCGGCAAAGTGATCGCCGCCGGCATCGGACGCTTCGGCCCTTATATCCGCCACGACGGCAATTATGTTTCCCTCAAGGGCGACGACAACGTTCTCACCATCGGCCTCAACCGGGCCGTTACCCTGATCGCCGAGGCGCCGCAGAAGGCACCCGCGAAGGAAGTCGGCAAACACCCCGAAGACGGCAAGGCGATCACGATCCGCTCGGGCCGCTACGGCCCCTATCTGCAGCACGGTTCCTTGCGCGCGGCCCTGCCGAAGGACACCAAGGAAGACGCCGTGACCATCGAATCCGCGATCGAGATTCTTTCCGCCAAGGCCGCCAAGGGCGCGCCCGGAAAAATGACGAAGAAAGGCGCCAAAAAGGCGACGAAAAAAACCACGAAGAAAGCGGCCAAAAAGACCGCCAAGAAAAAAACCGCGAAGAAGGCCGCCAAAAAAACGGCCGATCAAGAGCCCGAGGCCGACCAAGCCGCCGACGCGCAATCGGGAGACGCGTCGAAAGAAGAAACAACCGCCGCTAACGAATAGCGCCGCATCGTGGCCAAACAGAAAAAATCCCCGAAACCCAAATCCGCGCCGTTCCCGAGCCGCGACGAAATTCTGAATTTCATCCACAACAGTTCCCAACAGGTCGGCAAGCGCGAGATCGCCCGCGCCTTTCGTTTGGATTCGCGCCAACGGATCGCGCTCAAGGACGTCTTGCGCGATTTCGAGAACGAAGGCTTGATCGGCCGCCAACGCGGGCGGCGCTACACCTCGCCCGAGGCCCTGCCGTCGGTCGCCGTGGTCGATATCACCGGCACCGACATCGATGGCGAGCTGCTGGCGCGCCCGTCGAACTGGGAAGGCTCCGGCGAACCGCCCAAGATTTACATGGCGCCGGAACGCAAGGGCCATTCCGCGCTCGGCGTCGGCGAACGCGTGCTCGCGCGCCTCACGCGCCTCGAAACAGGTGCGTACGAGGGCCGCATGATCCGCCGCCTGCAGGAAGCACCGCGGCAAATCCTCGGCGTGTTCCGCGCCGGACCGGATGGCCCAAGTGGCGGCAGTGGCCGGCTGCAGCCGACCAACAAGCGCCAGCGCCAGGAATTGGTGATCGCCAAGGAAAACACCCTGAACGCCAGCCCCGGCGATTTGGTGCTGGCCGAAATTCTCCCCGGCAAACCCTTCGGGCTGCGGCACGCGAAAATCGTCGAACGGCTCGACCGGCTCGATGGCACGAAATCAATCAGCATGATCGCGTTGCACGAGCACGACGTGCCGATCGAGTTCAACCCGCAAGCGCTGCAGGACGCAAAAGCCGCGACCGCCGCGCCGCTGCAGGATCGCGAGGATCTGCGCGATCTGGCGCTCGTCACCATCGACGGCGAGGATGCTCGCGATTTCGATGACGCGGTGTGGGCCGAACGGGATACGGACCCGAAAAATCCCGACGGCTGGCACATCATCGTCGCCATCGCCGACGTCGCCTGGTACGTGCGGCCCGGCTCGGCCCTCGACGTTTGTGCCTATCAACGCGGCAACTCGGTTTACCTGCCCGACAAGGTGGTGCCGATGCTGCCCGAGGAACTGTCGAACGGCTGGTGCAGC
>JAVJPD010000425.1:0-1043 GCA_040216475.1 Rhodospirillales bacterium | reverse complement strand
GCGCCTGACCGCGCTGTCGGGGGCCACCATCGGCAAGGGCGGCTACCGCCATTTCATGCTCAAGGAAATCTACGAGCAGCCCCAGGTGATCGGCGACACCCTGAACGCGCTCATCAATCCGGCGACCCGCACGGTGACCCTGCCCGATCTGCCGTTCGATCTCGCCGACGTCACCAAATTCACCTTCGTCGCCTGCGGCACGTCCTATTACGCCTCCCTCGTCGCGCGCTACTGGATGGAGAAGTTCGCGCAAATACCGGTCGAGGTCGATGTCGCGTCCGAGTTCCGCTACCGCGATCAGCCGATGCCGAAGGGCGGCGCGGCGGTGTTCATCTCGCAATCGGGCGAAACCGCCGACACCCTGGCCGCGCTCCGTTACGCGCGCTCCCAAGGCCAGCGCATCATCTCGCTGGTGAACGTGCCCGAGAGCACGATTGCGCGCGAATCGGACGCGATCCTGCGGACCTATGCCGGGCCCGAGATCGGCGTCGCCTCGACCAAGGCGTTCACCACGCAATTGACGGTGCTGGCCTGCCTCGTCATCGCGGCGGCTCGGGCGCACGGCGCGCTCGATGGCAAAACGGAGGCGCGTCTCGTCGCGGCCCTGACCGAAGTGCCGGCGCGCGCCGCCGAGGTGCTCAATCACGACGAACGGTTACAAATTCTCGCGGAAGAAATCGCCGAGGCCCGCGACGTGCTTTATCTCGGGCGCGGCACCAGTTACGCCATCGCCCTCGAGGGCGCGCTCAAGTTAAAGGAAATCTCTTACATTCACGCCGAGGGTTACGCCGCCGGCGAAATGAAGCATGGGCCCATTGCGCTGATCGACGACGGCGTGCCGGTGATCGTGATCGCGCCGAGCGATCATCTTTTCGACAAGACCGCGTCGAACATGCAGGAGGTGATCGCGCGCGGCGGCCGGGTGATTTTCCTGAGCGATCCGGACGGCGTGAAACGGCTCGGCCGGCTCGCCGCCGCCGCCATCGCGCTGCCCAAGGTCGATCCGTTCGTGGCGCCGATCCTCTACGCGATCCCGGTGCAGC
>JAVJPD010000424.1:0-4441 GCA_040216475.1 Rhodospirillales bacterium | reverse complement strand
CGCCGCCGAAATCGATCCAGGCCAGATATTCGCTGGCCGACGGGCCGAACGGCACGGCGGAGAACAGTTGCAGCGCGGGAAAGCGCTTCTCCCAATAGGCCGGAGTCGAGAAAACGGCATCGATGGCGCCGGCGGCCACAGCGTCGAACATTTCGAGCGGCGGCACCAGGGAGCCCGGTTCGTAGAACTTGATCTCGATCCGGCCGCCGGAGACGAGCCACACGCGCTTTTCCAGACGCTTGCCGAGAGCGCCGAGTTGCGGCAGGGAACTGCTGTACGCGCTGGCCATCTTCCAGCGGACCACGGGCGTGTTCGATCGTTTCGGCACCAAGGGGCCGATGACTTCGGCCGATTTCGGAGTGCGAACGTGTTGCGGTTTCGGCGTATTCGCCGTTGCGTGCAATTGTTTTAAGCGGTTGGCGGGAGAATCGCTGGCGAGCCGCGGTGCGATGACCGTGGTTCCGAAGACGACGCCGACGACCACGCCAATGACAAGGCCGGTGACTGTGTTTCGCATGTCGTGCCCTGGTTTTTGGTGCTTCCTGAAAACACGGTCTTGTCGCCGCTGGAGCCGAATGTGGCCCGTACGCTATCGCGGGCTCGGGTCAGCGACAAGCGCGTTTACGCTTGTGGATAACTCGTTTTCTTTTTTGCCGTGTTTTCCGTTGTTTGCGGCGCCGTGACATTCCGGGGCCGCGACTTATCCACACCGCGGCGCGGTGCGGTCGGTCCGCACATAACCGATCATGAACCGATCATGATCGGATCAGTGCACGGTTTGATCGAAAACGTTCTGCATAAAGAAGAGACCGAAGAAGCAGACGATGCCGGAAATGATCGGCGTCAGCAGCCAGCCCAGACTGATATGCCCGAGCACGTGCCAGCGCACGCCGCGGCCGCCTTGCAAGAGGCCGATGCCGAGCACCGCGCCGACGATCGCTTCCGCGCTCGAGATCGGCACCAGGGGGAGGGCGGGCAATCCGTGCGCGAGCAGGAAATCGCGCAGCCGTTCGGAGGCGAACATGAGCAGCACCAGGGAATGCGCCATGACGACGACCCAGGCGGCCACCGGCGACATGGAGAGAAGGCCCGATCCCAGCGTCTCCACCACCTTATGGGAATAGGTGAAAATACCGACGGCGATGGCAATCCCGCCCATCAGGAAAAGCTGCTGCTTGCCGTTCAGCGTGAAAATTCCGGACACGGAAAGGTCGGCCAAGGGCACGGAGGCGACGAACACGCCCATGACGTTGGCGATATTGTTGGCGCCGAGGCTGTAGGCGCCGAAAATTCCGGCGACGATCAGCCCCAGGCGGGTGTAGGCGTCGGAGCGCAGCAGGTGCAGCTTCGCCCGGCGCAGGATCATAACCAGCAGGAGATAAAGCAGAATGGCGAATACGGCGGACAGAATCGGTCCGGCGACCCAACCCGTGAGAATATGGCGCAACGTCGTGTAGTCGGTTTGGGTTTCGGTGAAGAAGTTCCATCCGAGAATGGCGCCGACGATGGCTTGCGTGGTCGAGACCGGCAGGCCGAGATTCGTCATCCAGTAAACCGTCAGGCCGGCGGCGAGGGCGGCCATGAAGGAACCGCCCAGCGTGTTGATGGCGCCGAGCTTGCCGAGGGTTTCGGTGGGGCCGGCGCCGCTGATGACGGCACCGAGGATGACGAACACGCTGCCGAGGATGGCGGCAGTGCGCCAACTGACCATCTGCGTGCCGATGGCCGTGCCGAAAACATTGCCGAGATGATTGCCGCCCAGCGCCCAGCCCAGGAACAGGCCGCTGGACAAAAAGAACAGGATCGCTGCTTCCATGCGCCGGTTGCCTCCGGCCTATACGGTTCGTTTGATCGCGGTGATGTTCAGATCGTCGGCGATGTCCTCGGCCTCGTTCGCGAAGTTATCGATCTTGTTGACGAAATAACGCAGGTGAATCTTTTCGACCTTGGGCAGGCCGGACGCGAAGATCGCGCGTTTCAGTTTGGTGCTGATCTTGTCGGTTTCGGTTTCGAGAAAAATCACTTTGTGGGTGTGGTCGCGCACCGCGTGAATATTGCGGAAAAAAGCCCGTGCGGCGAACACCACGGTTTCGACGCAGGTGCCGGCGGTTTCCAACAGGTCGCGGAAGTCCTTGTGGAACTCTTCGGGAAACTCCGGCGTTTCGATCGAGAACCGGTAGGCGTTGCCCTGGCAAAGATTGATCAGGTGATCCATGTCCTCGAGCAGGCCGAGCACGTCGCCGCGCAGATCGGGAATGAGCGTATGCTCCGTCAGTTCCGCTTCGATGGTGCGGCGAAGCTCGTCGGCCCGGCTTTCGAGTTGCGTGATGTGTTCGAGCGCGGTGTCGAATGCTTCGCCGGGGCCGTCGTCGAGATAACCCTTCACGGCGCGTTGGAAGATCGTCACGGCCTCGGTGACGAGGTCGAGAAATTCGTCGATTTGCGCTTCCAGCGTTTTGGTCCGCCGGAACAGCGTAACGTTTTTGAGAAGTTCCATGCCTAGGGGTTCCGTGGCCTGAAATTAATAACTGTTACGATTCTGTTACAGTTATATTACAGCCATCCCCCGTTCTATGCACCCATAATTTGAAACCGCCACGAATCCGCCACCGTTTCGGGGGGCAAAAACGCAATGGGACGGCCGTTTTTCACGCCTCCGAAAACGGTTTCGCCGAGCAGGTGGTGGCGCAGCGCGCGGAAGGTGCCGGCGTGCGCGATCAGCAGGATCGTCGGCCGTCCGGCGATCGGCTTGAGCGCGTCGATGGTGCGTTGATTGAATTCCGCCGGGCTTTCGCCGCCCGGCGGTTTTTGCGAACGGTCCACGCCGACGCTGGACTGACTCTCCCATGCGCCGTAACAGCGCTCGGTGATTCCTTGAATCGGTTCGATAGGCAGCCCGCCGAGCGCCTCGGCGATGATTTCGGCGGTCATCCACGTGCGCCGCATCGGACTCGCGAAAACCGAGCCGATGGTTTCGCCGGTCAGGTACTTGGAGGCTTCCTTGGCTTGTTCTATTCCTTTTTCGGTTAAATCGAATTCGGTCGAGCCCGCGAAGAGATTTTTCGCGTTCGCTTCGCTTTCGCCGTGGCGCACGAACAGAAACCGGGACGAGAAGAAGGGGAGGGAGTCGGTCATCGTCACTCCAGAGCGTTATGGTTGAAAATCAGGATTGCGAACCGGTGAGCTTTTTCGCGTCCGGGTGCAGTTTCGGCACCACGCGGCCGTCCGGCAGCCGGGCGGCGTGAACCGATTGCCCCATCATGCCTTCCCAGTTGAGCAGGGATAGAGTTTGATCGAACACCTTGTGCCAGTGTTCTGAGTATTCGCAGCCGTCGATTTCCGGGTGCGCGGGAATGCCCATCGTGTAATGAACCAATTTCGCATTCTGGCGCGGCGCATCGTAGCCGATGGTATGATTCCATTCCGGCGGAATGGAGCCGGTCAACGCGTCCTTTTCGTCGCCGAGCCATTCGAGCGAATGAGGTTTTTGACACCGCTCCGAATCGCCGATGTATTCCGGCGTCAGGACCCTGTTCGCCGGGTGGGCGCAATTGAACAACGTGACGCTTGTCCACTCGAACGGATCGATTGCCTTGTTGACCATGACCGCGTAACGGTCGTCGGCGTAGTCGAACAGTTCGGCGAGATCGCCGAGCACCAGCATGTCGTTGTCCATGAACAAGGCCCAGCCCTGGTAATCGCAAAGCCAGGGTGTCAGGAACCGGCTGTAGGTGAAGGGCGTGAGGCCGATGCGGCGCAGCGGCAGCGCCGAAATGGCGAGCGGCGTGATCGCCACCGGCTTGGAGCAGGTATTGATGATGCTCTGAACCAGGGCCGAGGATGCCGGAATCTGGCGTTCGTCGAACCCGATGAAGATGCGTAAGGGGGCCATTCTCTCAATTCCTCGCTCGATGGGTTTGATGTTCGATAACATCATAAAAGCCCGGGGACGTTTCGCACTTGCGTGCGGTCAAGTCATGCCGGCGCTTGCCGCGCCGCTTGCTTGTCGCCGCCGCGCAAAATCATGCCGATGGCGATCAGGACGTCATCGGCCTTGATCATCTCCATCGACCGTTTGCATTGCGCGCAGGGATCGCGCAGGCCGCAGGGCGTGCCGGCGGCATTCCAGCGGATGTTGATGTGATCCGGGTATCCCAGATTGTCCGGATGGCTGTAATGGGACCACAGCACGACCGCCGGCATGCCGACGGCGGCCGCGGCGTGATGCAGCCCTCCGTCCGTGCCGAGAAACAAGCCTTTGGTGTTACAGACCTTCAGGATGGCGCAGGCCTCCCGGAACGACGGCGTGACGATTTGACGGACGCCGTCGAGCCAGCGTGTTTCTTCGTCGGCACCGAATTGCACGAACGTGTGCCCCGGCGTGTGCCCCGGCGTGTGCCCCGGCGTGTGCCCCGGCGTGTGCCCGGGCGTGTGTTCGGAT
>JAVJPD010000423.1:0-1039 GCA_040216475.1 Rhodospirillales bacterium | reverse complement strand
GCTGCAGACGACTCCAGCTTCGACCGTGATAAAAGTTTTACGTTAACCCGCCTTCAGAACATTCGGCCGGCTTGTTTCCTGATATAGCCGAATACGCAATTCCATTGTTTCCCTCCGATATTGCCGGGCAATTCTTTCCGCCGCAACCGAATCTCTCCCTTCGATCGCCGCCAGCAATGCCTGGTGCTCTTTCAAGGTCTTTTCCAAACGACCTTCAAGAACAAACGTACTCGGATGAAACCGAACGACGATATCCTGTAAATCATCAAGTAATTTTGTCAATCTCTGATTGCGCGACGCACGATTCACGAGTTGATGGAAAGAAATCGTCAAATTTTTAAAATCATCGAACTCTTTTGCATGCATCGTATCTTGCATTTTACTGACGATCTGCTCCAACTCCATGAGCTCGACCTTGGTAATATTTTCCGCCGCCAAATGCGCGGACATCCCTTCGAGGGCCTCGCGGATGAAATAAATTTCGAGGAGTTGCTGCTCGGTAAATTCGCGCACGACCGGACCGTTGCGTGGTTGAATGTCGACGAGTTCATGCGCTTCGAGTTTGCGAAACGACTCGCGGATCGGTGTGCGGCTGAATCCCATTTCGAGCGCCAGTTCGTCCGCCCGCAGCCGCGTGCCGGGCGGCAACTGGCCCGACATGATTGCGTGACGAAGCGTGGCATAGGCAACCTCGGCGGCAGTTCCCTCTTTTTCGTAGCGTTTGACCAACTCGTGAAGTTTTTCGTGAAGTTTCACGCGATTCGCACTCCTCTCTTCTCAATAGCCATCTAGCAAAGCCGAAACCAAAAATGGCCGAAGCTTCAATAACCGGGAACAACTGCCTCCCGCGACCGCGCGAACCCATTCGTGCATGATTGCCTGCGGTCATTAGAACACATTTACCCTCTATCCCTTGTGCTCTCTATCCTTTGATTGATTTCCGGACCGGAAATCACCGGAAAAGTTTCGAAAGCCCCTTGAACGATCCCACTGTCGCATATATCGTTGGATAATTAAATATACTATAGTATATTTAATT
>JAVJPD010000422.1:0-3124 GCA_040216475.1 Rhodospirillales bacterium | reverse complement strand
AAACAGCCGAGCTCGTTTTCGAGTTCGCGAATGCGCTCCTGCGCGACCGTCACCAGCTTCCAGGCCAATTCCTGATTGTTCAGCCACTTGCCGCCTTCGACCGTATCCATGAAGTGGCGCTCGACCGAGTCCTTCGGATCGAGCGCGACGTTGTAGCCGCCCTGCACCATGCGGGTGCAGCCGCATTTGCCGAGCAAGCCTTTCACGGCCACGGTGATGTGCAGATCGGGCGCCGCCTTATGGGCATGCAGCGCGGCGAACAGGCCGGCGCCGCCGCTTCCCAGGATCAGAACGTCGGTTTGCAGGCGTTTCACGCTTTGACTCCGATGGAGGCCAGGGCCGCGGCGCGGCGGTCCTCGGCCGTGTGACGAACCGTGTCGTAGAGGCTGCCGCCGTGGGAATCCATCGCCACCAGCAGCGGGCCGAAATCCTTGATGGCGAACCGCCAAAGACTCTCCGGGTTGAGATCGTCGAGATCGACGTCCTCGATGGCGGTGATCCAGGTGGTCTCCAACGCAGCCGTGCCGCCGATGATGGCGAGATAAACCCCGCCCAGATCCTGAAACGCCTTCTTCGACTCCTCGCCGAGGCCGCCCTTGCCGATGACGATGCGCACACCGTATTCCTGCATCAGGGGGCGCGTGAAACGCTCCATGCGCGCACTCGTCGTGGTGCCGATGCAGATCGAGCGGTAGCCCGCCGGATATTCGTTCGAGACCGGCACCTTCTCCACGTTCGGCGCGGTATGAATGACCGCATGGCCCGACAGATCGAACCGCGTCTTGCGGCCCTTGTCGAACATGTGAATCTGGGTCGCGTCGCGAATGCCGAACAGCGTGTCCTGCAAGGTCACATGATCGCCGATCCGGAGCTTGCGGATGTCTTCCTCGCTGCAGGGCATGTGAAGCTGAATATCGGCCATGATCAGAACCCCACCTCGATCCCTTTCGGCGTGATCGTCGCGGAAGCGCGGCGCGCCGAATGGCACTGAATGTTGACGGCGACCGGGTTCATGGTGATGTGGGTCGCCGCGGTTTCGACGTGAACGGCGAACGCGGTCGAGTCGCCGCCCAAGCCTTGCGGACCGATGCCGAGCGAATTGACCGCCCTGCCGAGTTCTTCCTCGAGCTTGGCGCCTTCGGGGTCCTCGCACTTGCTGCCCAAGGGCCGGGTCGCCGCGACTTTCGCCAGATGCATGCAGAGATCGGAGGTGCCGCCGACGCCGACGCCGACGATGGTCGGCGGGCAGACCTTGCCGCCCGCTTCGAGCACCCGGTCGATGACGAAGGTTTTGACCGCGTCGACGCCCTCGGCGGGAATGCACATCTTCAGGAACGAGCCGTTCTCCGAACCGCTGCCCTTCGGAATCATCTCGATGCGCAGTTCCTCGTCGTGATCGGAAAAGTCGATGTTGATCACCGGCACGTGGCGGCCGCAGGAGGTATGCTCGTTGATACGCGTGATCGGATGCACGACCGACGAACGCAAGGGATGCTCCTTGGTGGCACGCGCGCAGCCCTTCTCGATGGCGGCCTGCAAATCCCGGCCGTCGACCTGAACGTTGCGCCCGATGATCACGTTATAGATCGGCATGCCGGTATCCTGGCACAAAAGATTCTCGTTGGCCTCTGCCACGCCGATGTTCTGAATCATGGTGGCGAGCACGCTCTTGCCGGTCGCGTCGGTTTCCGTCTCGTCGAGGCGCTTGAAACCGGCCTTGATGTCGTCCGGCAGCACTTTCAAGGCACGGATGTACAGGGCTCTTGCCGTTTCCTCGACCGTCGCGAGATCGACTTTCATCTTCCACTCCCGGGAAATCATTCCCACTTCGTTAGATCATGTTCAGCAGCACCGCCAGTCCGACGGCGACGCTCAATCCGAATACCATTGCAATTAGTGTCTTCTGCCAGTCGCGCCAAGGGAGAAACTCGACCGCGAGCAGGCGCAGGCCGCCCATCATATGGGCCGCCAGCAGGATCACGAGGCCGATCTCGCTCGCCTTCACCAGCGGCGCGTCCGCCCATTTCAGAAAGTGGTCGAATTCGGCCTCGCCCTGAATCGCCAGCGACAGGGACCAAAAGTGCATGGGCAGGAACAGAGCCAGCAGCACGCCCGAAATCCGGTGCACCACGAACGCCCAATAGGCGGCATGGCGGCGGGCGGCGCCGAACGGCCAGACGGGGCGTTTGATCCGTTCCATCGCCCTACCCCAAAACCCCGTAGAGGCCGAGGACCGCGCGCAGGCCGGTCCAGAGCAGCAAAACGAACAGCAACCACATCAACCCGTCGATCGCGTTAAGCCGCAGCGGCGTGATCTCGCGCAGGACCGCGCGCAGACCGATCGGCGCGTGAATTGCGACGGCGACCACGAACGTGACGTAAAACGCCAGCCATGCGCCGTTGCCCTGGATACGGTCAAGAATTTCGCGCGCGCTCAAGCCGCCGTCCATGGCATAGGCAATCGTGATCAGATGCACGGTTACCGCGACCGCCAAGATCGCCGCCGTGATGCGTTGAGCGAACCACACCAAGGTTTCGAACCGCGCACTCATAGCGATCCCTTCAGGGCCGCTTTCACGGTCGCCCGCTTCAACCCGGCAATCGACGCGGTCGGGTTGAGGTGTTTCGGACAATGCTGCACGCAGCTTTGATGGGAATGGCAGGCGTGGCATCCGGCATCGCCGGCGACCGCACCCAGGCGCTCCTTGTCGCCGTCGTCGCGCTCGTCGTTCACCAGCGTCCAGGCCCGGTTCAACGCCGCCGGTCCGAGGTAATCCCGATCCCAGGCCACCACGTCGCAGGCCGCGTAACAGACGCCGCAGCCGATGCATTCGATCCCCGCGTCCGCGTGCTTGCGCTCTTTCGAGCCCGGCTCGACGACGGCGAAGTCGTCATGGCGGGTCTTGGTCGGCTGGAAGGAACCGCCGGCGCGGCTCCACTTGTCGAAGAAATCCGTCATATCGACGGCCAGGTCCTTCACCACGCGCAAATTGCGCAACGGCGCGATTTCGAGGCGGCCGTTCTCCACCACGTTCTTGGCATGGCTGCGGCACGTCCAGCGCGGCTTACCGTTGACGGTCATGGCACAGGAGCCGCACATGCCGACCCGGCAGGCGAAACGGTA
>JAVJPD010000421.1:0-2465 GCA_040216475.1 Rhodospirillales bacterium | reverse complement strand
TGGCGCTGGTGCTCGGCAAGCCGCTCGAAGAACACCTGCGGGTCGCGCTGACCGCCTCGCAGGGCGACGTTTCGATTTTCTTCACCTCCGGATTCAGCCTCTTGTTCCTCGGCCTGTCCGCCCTCTCCATCGCGTGGTCGTTCCGGGCCGCGCGCAAGAAGCCGGCGGCGCAGGCCGGCGGCGCTTAAATACGCATCCATCGAAGGAGTAACCGTCATCATGAGCACGAAACAATCGCCGGTCCGGGTTGCGTCCCTCGGCATGGGATGGTGGTCGGACGTTCTGGCCGACGCCGTCAAACGCAGCGACAAATTCGAGATCGTGACCTGCTTCACCCGCTCGGCGGACAAACGCCGGGCGTTCGCCGACAAGTACGGCTGCAAGACCGCGAAAAGCTACGAGGACGTTCTGGCGGACGACTCGATCGAAGCGATCATCAACACGACGCCGAACAACGTGCACCTCGAAACCACCGCGATGGCCGCCAAGGCGGGCAAGCACGTCTTCCTCGACAAGCCCATCGCCAACACCGTCGCCGACGGCATGAAGATTGCGAAAGCATGCCGCGACGCCGGCGTGATCCTGGCGCTCGGCTATCAGCGCCGCCGGGAAAGCCATTTCCGCTGGATCAGGAACGAGATCGACGCCGGACGCTTCGGCAAACTGGTGCAGGCGGAAGGCAACATCAGCCGCGACCGTTTGGGTCAGTTCGATCTCGGTTCGTGGCGCTACCAAGCCGAGGGCATGCCGGGCGGGGTGATGCTGCAGATCGGCATTCACTACACCGACGTGCTCGAATTCCTGATGGGGCCGATCATGGCCGTCTCGGCGCGCTCCAATCAACTGGTTCTGCCCGGCGACAACCCGGACATCGCCAACCTGCTGCTCGAACACGAAAACGGCGCGATCTCAAATTTGAGCGCGAGTTATGCGTCCGCGTCCGAGTATTACATGATCAACGTCTACGGCAAGGAAGCGAGCGCGTATTACAATCTGTTCGACGGGCTGCGCCATCTGAAGCGCGGCGAGAACAAGCAAACGCCGATCCCGTGCGAGAAGAACGACACCATCCGCGAGGAATTGGACGAATTCGCCGCCGCGATCCGCGGCCACGGCGCGCCCGAGATGGGCGGCGAGGCGGCGTCGCGTTCGCTCGCGGTGATCCGCGCCGGGGTGAAATCCGCCAAGGAGGGCCGCCGGGTCGAGGTCGCCGAGATCATGGCGAGCGGCGAGTGATCACTCGGGCTCCAAATCGATCTCGAGCGCTTCGAGGAACCGCACGACCAGATGATACGCGCCGAGCAGCACCGTAATCTCGACGATCTCGCGGGCCTCGTATTCGTGTTTAATCGCCTCGAACACGGGCGCGGCGATCTGTACCTTCAGCGTCGATTCCTCCACATACGCCAACAACGCCCTGTCGCGGGCGGAATACAGCTCCGAGTCGCGCCAGCTTTCCAAATTGTCGATTTCCGCCTGCGTGATCCCTTCCTTGAGCGCGATCGGCACGTGATCGTTCTGCGGATAGGCCGCGCGCAGAAGTTTCGCGACGTACAGAATCACGAACTCGCGGGTACGGGCATCGAGGATCGTCTCCTTGCGGGTCGCGGACAGGAACTCGAACCAGCCGGCGGCGACGTTCGGGCTGTGCAGCAGCATCTTGAAGAGGTTCGGCACGGTGCCGCCGCGCGCGGCCCGGATGCGCGTCACCAGCCCGCGCACGGTCTCGAAGGAATGGTCCTCGCAATAGGGCAGCCGCGCCACAGTCACACCTTCGTTCGCATTTTAACCGTTATATCCTGAACGCGATCTGCATCTCGCCGAGCAGCACCGTCAGCGGCACCGTCGCGCCGGCCGTTACGGCGGTGTCGGAGTCGAAAAACTGCACGGCCTGCCCCCAATGGGAGACCCCCGCGCCCGGATCGGTCGAATAGATGACGCCGTCGGCGAGATCGAGATCGAACCAATAGGCGACGGCATGCACCGTGCCGGCTTCCGCGATCTTCACGCTGACCGGTTTTTCTTCGGCCGCCGCCGATCCCGACGGCTTCAGGGCCGCAAAATCGTAGGACGCAATCGTGAAGACATCGCTCAGCCGTTTGTGCTCCTCGCGGTTCAAATCCGGCGTATTCATATAGTTGCTGCGAAAGGCATCAAAGGCGGACAGATCGAAACCCTCGATGTCCCGGATCGGATTCACCCGGCGCAACGCCGGCAATTCGATCAGCACCCCCTTCACGGTCGCGGCACGCGGGATCACGGCGGCGCCCGGCGCGGCCAGATGATGAACCGCATGGCGCAGCGTCGGCAGGGCGCCCTCGCGGATCAGGCCCTGATCGAACACTTCGGCGACGATCACATCGGCGGGCCTCTGCAAATCCTCGCCAACGACCAAACCGGTCGAGCGCTTGGCGACGACCTTGACCGTTCCCGCCAAGCCGTTTTGCGCCACGATCGCGGCGGCG
>JAVJPD010000420.1:0-4363 GCA_040216475.1 Rhodospirillales bacterium | reverse complement strand
CAGGGTGTCGGCGCCGGCGGTGCCGTTGACGAATTCGACATTGAGTATCCTGCCCGCGTTGGCGCCGGCGATGAGGTTCAGGGTATCGCTGCCGCCGCCGAGGTTCACGGTGACGCCGGTATCGAGGGCGTTTTCCAGAGTCAGGGTTTCGCTGCCCGCCGTGCCGGAGATCGTCTCGACGTTTCGGATCGTCGCGGTATTGGAACCCGCCGCCAGGATCAGGGTATCGGTGCCGCCGCCGAGATCGACGGTGTTGCCCGCGCTCAAGGTGCCGGTCAGGGTGACGGCGTCGTTGCCGGTGCCGCCTTGGATCGTTTCGGTATTGCCGACGGCGATCGTGTTGCCGTTGTTGCCGAGGTTCAGCGTGTCGGTGCCGGCGGCACCGTCGAAGCGGTCACCGTTTTGCGCGATGCCGACGAGGGACACCGCGTCGTCGCCGCCGGTCGCGGTGATGACGTCGTTGAGCGGCGTCAGGAACACGTTGCCGGTGAAGCGGGCATCGCCGGTGACGGTATCGACGGCGATACCGGGCTGCTGCTGACCGTCGGCGAGATTGATCGCGTTCGGCGGCGGGGGCGGCGGGCTGTCCGGCGCCTGCTGCTGTGCCGGTTGCTGCGGCTGCTGCGGCGGCGTCGAAATCGGCTTCGGCGGCACGATCGAAGGCTTGAACGACGGCGGCCCTGAGAGCCCGGAGAATTCCGGCGGTCCCGAGAATCCCAATCCTTGCGGGCTGTAACCTTGGCCGGTGCCGGTGCCGGTGCCGGGCACGCCCGGGCCGGGCGTTCCGCTGCCGCCTTCGCCTTGACCCTCGCCGGGACCGGCGGCGGTCGTCATGTTGGCCAGCTCATCGACGAAACCCGGCACGGCGAACGACGGCAGGCCGCCGAACTCCAGCGATTGATAGGATGCCGCCAGTTGATCGGCCGTGGCCGGCTCCGGGTCCTCCGGCGGTTGGTGATCGACGATCTTGGTGCTGGTTTCGGGCTGCGTGAGCGCTTTGGTGCCGCCCTTGGTGGTGACGGTGATGTCGCCCGGCAGGCCGCTCGGCCCGTTCAGCAGAGTCACGGTGCCGCCGGCTGCGTGCGCCGCGACCGCGATGCCGGTGGTGCCGGCGCCGTTGATCACCGACGTCGAGGTCGGCGTGATGATGCTCATCGCGCCGGACGCGTCGGCGATCTTGCCGGCGCTGAAACCGATCGTGCCGCTTTCGCTGCTGAGGATCAGGGTGCCGCCGCCGGTTCCGGGATTATAAGCATAAGCTTCGACGGTGAGCGATCCCTTGGCGTTCAGGACGACGACGGAACCGTCGCCGAACGTGGTGGAGACCTTCGCGTCCGTTCCGGTTTGCAGTTGATCGCCGCTTTTGAGCGCGGCCCCGGGCTCGGCGCGCGTTCGGCTGCCGTCCGTATGCACGATGTAAACCGTACCGGACACGGCGCCGATGATGCCGGCGGCGCCTTCGGGTACGGCGGCCGGATCGAGGGGTGGGGTCGTCGCCATTTGAATACTTTTGTATTCTTTTTTGTCAAAAAGTCGTTGTTAGCCATTCTGGCTTTTTAGTCGTTTGATTCTATTTAGGAAATGGAGGTGGCCCCTGTGACGGGCATCACACTTAAGTATAATATGACTGCTATGTGACTAAATCGCTCCGGGGGCGATAATGTACTGATGTGGCTTAATTTTCTCCAAGTTCAAGGGGCTGCCCCGGGCGGCTATCGGAAAGATAGCCAGATCGTCCGGGTCTGCTAAAATCACCGCAAGGGGGTAAAACCCTGGATTTCTGGACTTTCTGCTCCGAAGGCCAAACTGACAGGGACGGATTTCATGGCAAAAGAACGGTTATTCCTGCGCGTCAACGGCGCGGCCCGCGAGATCGAGGCCGATCCGGCGACCCCCTTAATCTATGTCCTGCGCGGTTCGTGCGGCTTGACCGGCGTCAAGCTCGGCTGCGGCCTCGAGCAGTGCGGTTCCTGCGCGGTCCTGATCGACGGCGAGCCGACGCTGTGTTGCAACCGCCCGGTGGGCGAGGTCGCCGGTAAGGAGATCGTCACCGTCGAGGGATTGGTGAAGGACGGCTCGATGAACGCCGTGCAAAGCGCGTTCGTCGAGGAAGGCGCCGCCCAGTGCGGGTATTGCACGCCGGGCATCGTCATCGCCGCGACGGCGCTTCTGCGCAAAAACAAATCGCCGAGCGATGCCGACATCATCGAGGCGCTGCATCCGCATCTCTGCCGGTGCGGCTCGCACCCGCGGGTGTTGAAGGCGATCCGCCGCGTGGTGAAGGAGGGCCGCGCCGATGCCGTATAGCGAAAGTATCGAAAAGCACCCGAGCCTCGATCAATGGCTCGCCATCACGCCCGACGGCGCCGTCAAGGTGCACACCGGCAAGGTCGACATCGGTCAGCGCATCTCGACCGCGCTGCAGTTGATCGCGGCCGCCGAGCTGGACGTCGATCCGGCGCGCGTGGAAGTTCTGCGCCCGCAAACCGGGGTATCGCCGAACGAAGGCACCACCTCGGGCAGCCATTCGATGGAGATGACCGGCGAGGCGGTGCGGCTCGCCGTGGCGACCGCGCGCGCGCACCTGCTCAAGCTCGCGGCGGAGAAATTGGACGCCGACGTCGCCGCGCTCGACATCAACGACGGCGTGATCCGCGCGCCCGGCACCAATAAATCCGTCAGCTACGCCGAGCTCGCCGGCGGCAAGCCGTTCGGCATTCCCGTCGATATGGATGCGGCGGTGAAGGACGAGGACGCCTATCGCGCGCTCGACGGCATGCTCAGGCCGCGCTACATCGAGGACATCGTCACCGGCGCGCACAAGTATATCCACGACACCGTCGTGCCCGGCATGCTGCACGCCCGCGCGGTGCGCCCGCCGCACATCAACGCGCGTTTGAACAAGCTCGACGATCAAACGGTCAAGGCCCTCGAAGGGGCGGGGCTCAGGATCGTGCTGGATGGAAGCTTCGTTGCCGTCGCCGGCGCGGATGAGTATGAAACCGTGAAGGCCGCCCAGCGATTGTACGAGACTGCCGATTGGGATCAAGGCGGCGGAATCGATGCCGGCGACATCTACGAACAACTCCTGAGCAAGCCCCGCGAGAGCTGGCCGGTGGTGGACGGCAAGCCCCAGGAAGCGCCGGTGCCGGAGCCCCTGAAGCCATCGAAAAAGGCGGCGGCGACGATCTCGAAACAATTCACCCGGCCCTACATCATGCACGGCACCATCGGCCCGTCGGCGGCACTCGCCCAATTCGACGGCCGGAAACTGCGTATCACCACGCACAGCCAAAGCATCTATCCGGTGCGCACGAGCATCGCCGACGCGCTGCAGATGAACGCGGACGACGTGATCCTGACCCACGGGCTCGGCGCGGGCTGCTACGGCCATAACGGCGCCGACGACGCGGCCTTCGATGCCGCCGTCATCGCGTGCGCGCTTCCCGATACGCCGGTGCTGCTCAAATGGACCCGCGCGGACGAACACGCCTGGGAACCCTACGGCACGGCGATGGCGATCAAGGTAACCGCAAGCCTCGGCGATACCGGCAGCGTGCTCGCCTGGGATCACGAAAGCTACGCCAACACGTTTTCGGGCCGCCCCGTGGCGGCGAAGGACAAGACCGGCGCGCGCCGCCTGCTGGCCAGCCGGTTCCGGAAAGACTTCTGCGGCGAGCCCTTCGCGTTTCCGAAGCCGCGCCCCAACATGGGCCATCACGGCGGCATCCACCGCAACATGGACCCGCTGTACGCGTTTCCGGAACGGCGCCTGATCAAGAACCTCGTGCATGAGATGCCGATGCGCACGTCGGCGCTGCGTGCGCTCGGCGGCTACGGCAACGTATTCGCCATCGAATCCATGATGGATATCCTGGCGGAAGAGGCCGGCATCGATCCGGTCGAGTTCCGCCTGAAGCACTTGAAAGATCAACGCGCGCGCGCCGTTATCGAGGCGGCGGCGAAAAAGTTCGGCTGGGGAAGCGACACGGGAGACGGAACCGGTCACGGCTTCGCCTTCGCGCGTTACAAGAACGCGAAGGCCTACGCGGCGGTCGCGTTCGAGCTCTTCGTCGACGATGCCGCGAACGTGCATCTGAAACGCGCCGTGGTCGGCGTCGACGCGGGCCAGGTGGTCGATCCCGAGGGCCTGGCGGCGCAGATGGAAGGCGGCGTGGTGCAGGGCGCGAGCTGGACATTGTATGAGCAGGTCACCTACGACAGCGGCGGCGTCACCAGCCGCGATTGGGAGAGCTACCCGATCCTGCGCTTCGATAACGTGCCGGCGGTCGAGACCGTGATCGTGCCGCGCCCCGGCGAGCGGTTCCTGGGCTCCGGCGAGGCGACGCAAGGCCCGGCGGCG
>JAVJPD010000419.1:0-2064 GCA_040216475.1 Rhodospirillales bacterium | reverse complement strand
GGTTCTGACGACGGCACGCGCCGCCTGATCTTTTGTTTTCGCCGGCCTACCCGGCGTTTATGGACGACGATCCGCTTCCATGGATACCGCTGCCGCTCTCCTCGTCCTGACATCCGCCGCCCTTCATCCCCTGCGCGATTTCATCGCCAAGGGAAGCGAATACCGGGAATCGTTTTATCTCGGTATCGCCGCGGCCTGGATCGTCATGACCGTTCCCCATGCCTTGATCGGCCACGGCAGCCTCGCCATTCCCGCCGCCGCGTGGCCGATGGTCGTTTTCTCGGCTTTGGGACTCGTTTTGTACTACGTCGGCATTTCGATCAGCCTCAACCAAGGGGAGCTGTCGATTTATTACCCGATCATTCGGTCTTCGCCCCTTTTCGTTGCCGCGGCCAACGCCGTGCTGTTCGGCCAAACGTACGGCGTCGTCATCATCGCGGGCATTGCATTGACGGTCGTCGGCGCGTTTGCCATTCAATACCGCCCCGGCGCCGGGTTGCTCGATAAGCCGCCGATGTTCGCGCTCGCGGCAATGGCGATGACCGGCCACGCGATCCTGACGCTCGCCGATGCCAAAGCGATGGAAATCACGGACCCGGCGCCGTTTCTCTTCTGGACGTACGGTTTGGTCTTCGTGACGCAGTTGTCGTGGTTCGTCTACACGAAGCCGAAAGCCCGCCGGATGGCCCGCCATCTTTTCGCGGACTGGCGGCACGTGCCCATACGCATCGTTCTGGCCGGCGCGCTTTCCTACCTGTCCTACATTCTGATCCTGCTGGCGTTTCAACGCGGCGGCGAGGCCGCCGCCGTTGCCGCCGTGCGCCAGATATCGATCCCGGTTTCCGTCATTCTCGGCGCCCTGATCCTGAAGGAAGGCATGTTCGGCAAACGCTTCGTTTGGTCTTTCGCCCTCGCCGCCGGAGTCGCCGTTATCTTGGCGTCATGACGAAATCGGCAGCTGTCCGGCGGCATGGTTAAGTGCCTTACCCGCGCGCGGCGCGCCGAATATTTGCAGATTACCGAGAAACTGCCGGGCGCAGTTTTCCCAGGAGAATTTTACCGCGTAAGCCCGGCAGGCTTTCGGCGACAAGCTCAAAGCCCCATGCACCGCCACCGCGAGGTCTTCATCAAGGCAACCGACTTCCGGCGCGATCACGTCGAGCGGCCCGGGCACCGGATAAGCCGCGACCGGCACGCCCGACGCCAAGGATTCGAGCAGCGTGAGGCCGAACGTATCGGTGCGGCTCGGAAATACGAACACGTCGGCCGCCGCGTAATGCGCTGCCAGTTCCTCGCCGGTCTTGGCGCCGGTGAAGCGCGCCGCCGGATACTTGCGTTTGAGATGCGCCAGTTGCGGTCCGTCGCCGACGACGATCTTGGTGCCGGGAAAATCGAGCTTGAGGAACGCTTCGATGTTTTTTTCGATGGCGACCCGCCCGACGTAAAGCGCGACCGGCCGCCTATCGGGCAAGAAATCCTTGTCGCGGGGATGGAATAGCGCCGTATCGACGCCGCGCGACCAGCGCCGGATATGTCTGAAGCCATGCTCGCGCAGAACAAGCTCGATGGACGGCGTCGCGACCATGATGCCCGAGGACCGCCCGTGAAACCACCGGAGCAGGCGGTAGGTGATCCAGAGCGGGAACCGGAAGCGGGCGAATACGTATTCGGGAAAACGCGTGTGATAGGCCGTGGTGAAGGGCAAACGGTTCTTCAGGCAATACCGCCGCGCCGCCAGCCCGAGGGGGCCTTCCGTCGCGATGTGAATGGCTTGCGGATTGAATTGCCCGACCAGGCGCGTCAGGTGCCGGAACGGCCATAAGGCCAGGCGGATTTCCGGATAGGTCGCACACGGCAGGGTCCGGAACCGGACGGGTCCGAAAACCCGGACGGTATGCCCTAGTTTTTCGAGCTCACCGCAGAGCGTATGTATTGTCCGAACAACGCCATTGATTTGCGGAAACCAGGCGTCGGAGACGATGAGTATGCGCATGATTGATCAACCACGGGTGAAAGCTTTTTTTGCTCGATCCAGTTGATGAGCTCCAACCGGCCGTCGAAATG
>JAVJPD010000418.1:0-2704 GCA_040216475.1 Rhodospirillales bacterium | reverse complement strand
AGGGGGGCACCCCCTTTACCCCCGAGGCCCGGGCAATCCAGATCTTCGGTTAACTGGATGCCCCGGGCTTTCGCCGGGGCATGACGAATTAATAAAAGGAGCGGCAAAGAAACGTTAGCCGCGTTTTCCTCACCCCTTGATCTGCTTGCTGATGTCCGAATGATCGGGCGCGGTTTCCTTGTACGTCTTCATCTGTTCCTCGGACGCGGGCTTTTGGTATTTGTCCTTCCATTCGCCGTAGGGCATGCCGTAGACCGCCTCGCGCGCGGCCTCGTAGTCGAGGTCGAGGCCCTTCTCCTGCGCCGCCGCCAGGTACCATTTGGAAAGACAGTTGCGGCAGAAGCCGGACAGGTTCATCAGGTCGATGTTCTGTACGTCGGTGCGTTTCTGCAGATGCTCGATCAGCCCGCGAAACGCGGCCGCCTCGAGCTCGATACGGGTTTTATCGTCCATCGTTTCCTCCTTGCGGGTTAGTTTTTGCGGGCGGCGCGGGCATCGTTTCGCCCGCCGTTCCGTCCAATCGCGCGCCAGCCGATATCGCGCCGGCAGAAGCCGCCCGGCCACTCTATGAGGTCCACCGCCTTGTAGGCCAGTTCCTGCGCGGCCTTGACCGTCTTGGCGCGCGCCGTCACGGCAAGCACGCGGCCGCCGTTCGCCACCAGGCGATGATCCTCGATCTTGGTGCCGGCGTGAAACACGACGACGTTCTCGATCGCGCCCGCGTCCTCGAGGCCGCGGATCTCGCTGCCCTTGGCGTAATGGCCGGGATAGCCGTTGCTCGCCATGACGACGGCGAGGGTGGCGTCGTCGTGCCAGTCGATCTTGGTCTGATCGAGGGTTCCTTCAGCGCAGGCGAGCAGCACGTCGAGCGCGTCGGATTTCATCTTCATCATCAGCGCCTGGCATTCCGGATCGCCGAAGCGCACGTTGAATTCGAGCACGCTCGGCACGCCGTCCTCGATCATCAGGCCGGCGAACAGCACGCCCTTGAACGGCCGCCCCTCGGCGGCCATGCCTTGAATCGTCGGCGTGATGATCGTCTCCATGATGGTGTCGGTCATCGCAGGCGTGACGATGGGCGCGGGCGTGTAGGCGCCCATGCCGCCGGTGTTGGGGCCCTTGTCGCCGTCGTGCGCGGCCTTGTGGTCCTGGGCCGAGACCAGCGGCACGGCGGTGGCGCCGTCAACCAGCGCGAAGAAGCTCGCTTCCTCGCCGCGCAGAAATTCCTCGATCACGATCTCGTCGCCCGCTTCCCCGAAGGCGCGCTCGGTCATGACGTGATCGATGGCGGCGAACGCCTCGTTTTTGTTGTGACACAGAATCACGCCCTTGCCGGCGGCCAGGCCGTCCGCCTTGACGACAATCGGCGCGTCGTGGCGGATGACGTATTCCTTGGCGGCGTCGGGCTCGTCGAACCGTTCGTACTCGCCGGTCGGAATGCCGTATTTCGCGCACAAGTCCTTCATGAAGCCCTTCGAGCCCTCGAGCTCGGCGGCGTCCGCGCTCGGGCCGAACGCCTTGATGCCGCGTTCCTCGAGTTCGTCGACCAGGCCGTCGACCAGGGGCGCTTCCGGGCCGACCACCACGAAGCCGATTCCTTCGTTTTCGGCGAACGCGACGATGGCGGGGATGTCCTCGGCGGCGATGTCGACGCAGGTCGCGACCTCGGCGATGCCGGCGTTGCCCGGCGCGCAATAGAGCGCCGAACACCGTTTCGATCTTGCAATGGCCCAGCACAGCGCGTGCTCGCGCCCGCCGCCGCCGACGACCAAGACCTTCATGCGATTGAAACCTTCATTTTAAGACGCTTCCCTGGGTTTACGGCGTTCCGGTGTTCTTGTCATAGGGTCATGGTGTATCATACATACCGAGAATCATGAGCAAAGAGCAAACCGAGTCTGCCGCCATCGGCCCCGCGGAGGGCAATCTCCCCGTTTTGAGCGTCAGCGAACTGTCGCAGGCGCTCAAGCGCGAGGTCGAGGAGACCTTTTCCTACGTGCGGGTGCGCGGCGAGATCTCCGGGTTCAAGCGCGCCGCCTCCGGCCACGTCTATCTCGCGCTCAAGGACGAGAACGCGGTGCTCGACGGGGTGTGCTGGCGCGGCACGGCGGGGAAACTCGCGATTCAACCCGAAGACGGCATGGAAGTGATCGCGATCGGGCGGCTGACCACCTACCCGGCGCGCTCGAAATACCAGATCGTGATCGATCAAATGGAATTGGCGGGCGAGGGCGCGCTGCTGAAGCTCTTGGAAGAGCGGCGCAAGAAGCTCGCCGCCGAAGGCCTGTTCGCGGAAGAACGCAAACAGGAACTTCCCTACCTGCCCGGGATCATCGGCATCGTGACCTCGCCGACGGGCGCGGTGATCCGCGACATCCTGCACCGCCTGTCCGACCGTTTCCCGCGCCGGGTGCTGTTGTGGCCCGTCTTGGTGCAGGGCAAGGGCGCCGCCGAACAGATCGCCGCGGCGATTCACGGCTTCAACGCATTCAAAAAAGACGATCCGAACGCGCCGCGCCCCGATCTGATCATCGTCGCGCGCGGCGGCGGCAGCCTCGAGGATTTATGGGCCTTCAACGAGGAGATCGTGGTGCGCGCGGCCGCCGCGAGCGCCATTCCGCTGATCTCCGCGGTCGGCCACGAGACCGACACCACGTTGATCGATTACGCGTCCGATCGGCGCGCGCCGACGCCGACGGCGGCG
>JAVJPD010000417.1:0-4856 GCA_040216475.1 Rhodospirillales bacterium | reverse complement strand
CCACCTGATCGGCATCGCGGCCGTCAATATCGACAGCGACAACACGGGCACGTCCACCCTCTCGATCAACGCGACCACCGATCTCGAGAACGCCGCCGTCAACGGCGGTTCCGACGCCGACGACATCATCGAACTGACCACCGCCGGAACCTACGATCTCTCCGGCAACGCGATCAGCAATATCGCCGCCGTCAACGGCGTTTCCGGGTTCGCGCAAACCCTGACGCTCGGCACCGCCATCCCGTCCGGCCTGACGATCGATCTCGACGACGGCACCGACACGCTCAATCTCGGCAACGGCGGCAATACCGTCACCGTCTCCAACGTCGAAACCGTCAACGGCGGCACCGGCAACGATACGGTGACCGTAACCAGCATCTTGACCGCGGGCGCCGTATACGACCTCGGCAGCGGCACCGATACGCTCACCCTCGCCAACGGCACCAATACCGTGACCGTTTCCGGCGTCGAAACCCTGAACGGCGGTACCGGCAACGACACGGTGACGGTCGACGCCGATACGGTCGACGGCGCGAGCGTTTCCTTCGATGGCGGCCTCGGCACGGATTCGCTCACCATCCAGGGCACCGGCACGCTGGACCTGAACGCGACCGAGCTCGGCGGCATCTCCGGCTGGGAAACCTGGACCTTCAATTCCGACACCAACACGATCCTGACCCTGGACGACATCAACGTCTCCAGCGGTGAAACCCTAACGATCGACGGTTCGGCGTTGACGAGCGCGTCGACGTTCACCGGCGACGGCAGTGCCGAAGCGGACGGCTCGTTGATCATCATCGGCGGCGGCGGTGCCGATACCCTGACTGGCGGCGGCGGCGACGATATCCTGACTGGCGGCGCGGGCGCGGACACCCTGACCGGCGGCAGCGGTTCGGACACATTTGTTTACAATGCGGCCGGCGAGTTCGGCGATACCATCACCGATTTCGTCGCGGGCGCGAGTGGCGATATCATCGACTTCAACGTCGCGGTGAGTGGCGCGGGCTTCGAATCCCTCGGCATCTCGGGAATCGTCGGCGCGGGAACCGGTGTGATCAACTTCACGTCCGATCTCGGATCCTTCTTCACCGACGCCACCATCGTGGCAGCGGGCCTCAATGCTGACCTCCTCTTCACCAACCTCTCCGGCGGCGACGACGTGCTGTTTGCCGTCGGCAACGGCACCGACACGAGGCTCTGGCGTTGGGATGATGGCACGGGCGGCACGGCGGATACGATAGTGGAGGCGGCGGAACTGACTGCCGTCGTCGACCTTACCGGAGTCAACAACAACAACCTTACCGCCGACAACTTCCAGGGCTTTTCCTAAGCTAATTCAACAACTTTAAATCCTCGGGGTAGGTCAGCTTGACGTTGCCGGGCTCGCCCGCGATCAGCTTGACCGCGATCCCGGCGCGGTGCGCGAGCGCCGCGGTCGAGGTTTCCGCCCAGCCGTTTTCCTCCGCTTGCCGGTAAACATCTTCCAGCACCGCGCGGCGATAGAGATGCGGCATTTGCAGCGCCGCCGGGTTGCCCGCTTCGGCGAGATAGCCGTCGTGTTCGTACAGGAGCGCGTCGCGTGCCTTGTCCGGCGACGCCGGTGCCTCCCCGGCCTTAAGACGCGTCATCGGCACCGCCGCGTCGTGCCCGGCGGCGGCCTCGAACAGGGCCGCGAACAGCGCGCTCGATGCGAACGGGCGGGCGGCTTCGTGGATCAGTACCCACTCGGTTTCGGCGCGCGCGAGGAGAATCCCCACCGTGTCCTGACGGCTCGATCCGCCCTCTAAGATGCCGACGTCGCGGAACGCCAGAACGTCGAGGGCGCGCGCCTTCTCCGCCGCCGCGACGCCGATCAGCACGTGCGTGCAATGATTAAGGGCCAACTCGGCGGCATGTTCGATCAGGGTCTTGTTGCGATAGCTGAGAAACGCCTTCGGCCCGCCGCCGAGCCGCGCGCCTTCGCCGGCGGCCAGGATCAACGCCGTGACGGTCTCTTTTACAGGGCCGCCGTTCACGGCAGATCCTCGATGTGCTTGGCGATGCGCGCGGCGGCTTGGCCGTCGGTCAGATCGCCGAACAGATAATCGCGCGCCCGCGCGCGCCCGTCCGCGCCCCACGCCGGATCGTCGAGCGCCCGCTCGATCGCGTAGGGCAGCCCGGCGATGTCGCGGATTTGTTCGCCCGCGTCGCGGTGGGTCCATTCGACCCCTTGCGGATCGTACACCGGCGATTGCCGCGCCAGCGGGTTGGTGATCAGCACGATCGGCCGGTCGCGGGGGAGAAACTGGAAGACCGTGCTGGAGACGTCGCTCACCAGCACGTCGGCGGCGGCGAGATAGGGCATCACGTCCGCGTCCGGTGCTTCCACCAAATACACATGCGCGTCGTTCTCCGCCATTTTGCGCCAGGCCGCGATCCAATCGGGCTGCATCTTGTACATCATCGGGTGAGGCTTGATGATGAGCGCGACGCCCTCGCGCCGCCCGCGCACCAATTCGACCAGCCTGCCGCCGAGCATCGCCGCCGAGGTCAGCTCCGGATTCCAGGTCGGCGCGTACAGAACCGTTTTATAATCTTGCGGCACATCGAATGGGATCGGCATCGGATCGTTTCTGAACAACGGGTCCATCTGCACATAGCCGGTGATCCAGAAATCCTTGCGCGGCGCCGCTTTTTGTTCGAGATACCACTGCCGGTTCGCTTCGCTGGTGATGCAGAAATAATCGCTGAGGCGCGCGCCGTTATACGTGGTGCGCTTGCTCACCAGGCCGTGGCGCACGCCGACGTAAACCGCGCGCGGCAGGTAATGGCGCAGGAACGCGCAGTGGGTTTCCGCCGTCACCACCACGTCCGGGTCGAAATCGATCAAGTTGCGCAGATACATCGTCATCAGCACCCGGTGGCGGCCCTTGAGCGCGTCGAACACCGGGCCGAGGATGGCCGTGTGGTATTGATGATTGAGGTGCATCGCCACCCGCTTGGCCGCTTTCGGGCGGCGTTTGGCCGCGAGGTTCATGCCTTCCTCGGCATAGGCGATCAGGCCGTTTTCGGGTTCGAGGGCGCGCGCCTGGGCGAACGCGGCCAGAGCGTCGTCGCGCCGGCCGAGCGAAACCTTGTTCAGCGCATCGAGATAGCGAACCGCCGCGCTGCCGGGCCAACGCGCCTGCGCGCTGGCCAGCGCTTTCGACGCCTCACCGTCGCGCCGCTGCTCCCACAGCTCCGTCGCCCAATCCAGATACGCCGCGATATCGCCGGGCTTCGCGAGCGCGGTTTCGTGCAGGGCCCGCAAGCCCTCGGCGTCCTTGCGCTTATAGCGCCGCGCGATGCCGAGATTGTTGCGCGCCGCGGTCAAATCCGGCTTCAAGGCGACGGCGTGCCGGTAATGCGCGAGCGCGCCGTCGAGGTCGCTCGCTTCCTCGGCGATCACGCCGAGCAGGAAATGCGCTTCGGCCAGATCGGGTTTTTCGGCGAGGGCCGCGCGCGCCGTCTCGGCGGCCCTTGTGAGATCGCGCCCGGCGAACAGCGCCAGCGCCAGTTCGTAGAGGATCGCCCCGTCGCCGGGCCGCAGATCGCGGGCCCGCGCGAAACACCCGGCGGCGTCTTCCGCGCGGTTCAGCCGCATCAGCGCCCGGCCGAGATTGCGATGCCCGGCCGCCGCGCCCGGCTCGGCGGCAATCGCGCGGCGGAAGTGCGCCAGCGCCGCCTCGGTTTTATTCAGGCGCAGCAGAACGCCGCCGAGGGTGTTCAGAACCACGGCATCGTTGGGCGCCTGCCGCGCCGCTTCGCGCAAAATCGCCTCCGCGGCGCCGAATTTTCCGGCGGCGGCGGCGTCTCCGGCACGCGTCAGCAGTTCCCGCGATTCGTTTTTTCCGTCGTCGTTCCCGGCCATCGTCCGATAAGGTCTTTAATACAAAAAAAAGATGTTAAATAAGAAAACCGGCACCGGCATAATACTAAGTTTTTGAAAAATAAGCGATTTTATGGTAGCTGTGATAGAATTTCCGTTCCGAACCGCACCTGTCAGGGAGATGTCATTTTTCGGCGCTATGTACTGTTTTTCATACACAAACGCGCTACACTTTCGTATAACCCAGGCAACAAACCGGGTTCACAAAATAATATTGTATGTTTATAGGTGCTCTGACGGTTTCGGGGGGTATGTTCGGTAATGACTCACCAGATGTTGAAAACGGCCTGCGCGATCTTCGTGCTGATGAGTTTCGTCGGCGGATTGTTCGCGATGCTGGCGTTTTCGTTCCAGAAGATCGACCGGATCAGAAAAGGTCGGCCGCGCCTGTTCCAGAAACCCTCCTTCCGAATGCTGATCGTCTGGATGATCATGTTCGGCATTTTCGGCGCCTATTACTTCAGCAAAAGTAAACTGTTCGGCCCCGACCTCACGGCGGCGTACACGTGGTACGGCGTCTCGATGATGCTCATGCCGCTGGCCGCGCTGATGGGAAGCGGTTTGGTGCGCCTGTCGATGGCCGACAAGATCAAGAACATCGTCCGGGTGTACGAACAGGTCGAGGCCAAGGAAAAAACGAAAAAAGGCGCCGCGAAAGGCAAGAAGAAGGGCAAGGGTAAAGCCGGCGAGGATGAGCAGTACAAGGATTACGAAACCCTCTCGGACAAGGACGAAAAATTCGAGGACGATCCCGACCTGTACAAGCTCGGCAAGGACAAGGACAAAGAGGAATACTTCAAGGACTACATGTAATCCCGTGCTCCGGTCCGTCCGAAACCGAAACCGCATCGCGCAAACGCCGATGCGGTTTTTTGATGTCCGGAAAAGGGCGAGGGCTGGCTGGGGGACCTTGGTTCGAACCAGGGGTGCGCGGGTCAGAGCCGCGAGT
>JAVJPD010000416.1:0-3371 GCA_040216475.1 Rhodospirillales bacterium | reverse complement strand
CCACCTGCTCGGACTGGTTCATCAGCTTGATTTCGGCCTGCCCCAGCGAGTCGACGGCACGTCCCGAAGCCAGCCGCAAATCTTCCGTCTGCTGCTTGATCGAATCGCCGACGTTTTGAATCCGCACGACGGAAGCATCCGAGCTGGTCTCCAGTTCATTGTGGGTCCGGCGCATCTCTTCCGTCAACGACTTCAGGCGGGTTTCGGTTTTCTCGCTTGAATCGTTCACGTCCTGGGTATGCCGGCGCAACAACTGCCCGACGTTGGCCATCCGGCGCAGGCTGCGCGCACTGACGTGCACCAAGCGCTCGGACTGTTCGCCCAAACGGCCGGCGATCCCGTCGATCTTATCCGCCGCCTGATCGGCGTGCGTCGACAGTTCCACCGAACGATCCTGAATGGTTTCGCCGAGCCCGCGCAGCCGGTGCGTCAGGGTTTCCGAAGCGTTCGTAATGTCGCTTAAACGGCCGCGGTAGGCTTCGATCACGGCGCTGGCCCGGTCCGTCGCCGCGTTGACCGCCGCCGTGCCTTGCTCCAATGCTTCGGACGTAGCGGCGATATCGGCGACGCCTTTCTCGGAGGCCGCCGTCACATCCTGCGCGCTCCGGTGCAGGGTTTTCGCCATCGCGCCCACGTGGTTGCCCGCCTTGTCCGCCGACTCGGTCAGATCGAGGGTGCGTTGACGCAGGGCTTCGCCGACGGCGCTGATGCGCAGCAAGGAATTGCCGGCGAGATTACCGAGGTCCTCGGCGCGCTGCTGCAGGGACTTGCCCACGTCGTCGAGTTTGGAGACCGATTGATCGGAAATCTCCGACAGATTGCTCGAGCGTTGTTTCAGTTCGTCGCCGACCCGCACCACCCGGTCGAGAACCCGATCCGAAATGACGCTCAGAGCCTGCGAGGCATCGCGCAGATCCTCGCCAATGGCATCGGTGCGCGAGGCGGTCCGATCCGCGACGGCGTTCAGGTCCGTGGCCTGCGCGCGGAAGGCCTCGCCGCTGGCCTGAACCCGCAGTGTGACGTTCTCGGAGGTCGATACCAGATCGCGCGCCTGGGCGCGCAATTCGTCACCGATCGCCTTGACCCGTTCCGCCACCGAGTCCGAGGTTTCCGCCAGGGTCTTGTTCTGGCGCCCCAGCGTGTTTTCGATGTCGGCGGTGCGCTTGGCCACCAACTCGCCGGTTTCGTTCAGTTGATCGGTTTGGCGTTGCAAGGTCTCGCGCATACCGTCGGTCTGCGACGCCGCCCGGGTCGTGCGTTCGGTCAGATCGATGGCGTGGCCATGCAGGGTATCGGCACTTTGGCGCAGTTGCAGGGAGGCTTTTTCCGACGCCGCGATCAAATCCTGTAACCGGCTTTCGAGCGAGGCGCCGATGGCATCCGCTTTCTCGACCGTCATCACGGAAACCTTGCCGAGTTCGTCGGTGCGTTCGCGGAAGGTGTTCGCCGCCGATTGCGCCAGCGACGACGCCTGCTCGGACGCATGCGCGAGCTGCTTGCTGCGTTCTTCCAGCAATTCGCTGATATCCTCCGCCCGGGTGGATGCCCGGTCGGAGGACGTGATCAGTTCGCCGGTATGGCGCTGCAGGGTTTCCGCCGTGTTGCGCGCCTGATTGGTGGCGCGCTCGGAGACGTTGCGCAAATCCTCGGTCTGCCGGCGCAGGGACTCGGCAACGGCCTGGGCGCGCAGGTCGGCGTCTTCCGACACCCGCGATAAATTCAAGGCTTGGCGTTGAATGACTTCGTTGATCTTATCCGCCTGCTTGGCCGCTTCTTCCGACGCCGTCGTCAGATCGCGGGCTTGGCGGCGCAGGGAGTCGGTGATCGCGTTCAGTCTCGTTTGCGCCTTGTCGGACGGATAAGTCAGCCGGCTCAGCTGCCAGCGCAACGCCTCCGTCTCGATCTTGAGCTGACGGCCGCGCTCGAAAAACGAAACGGTCATCCATAAAAGCGCGAGCGGCGTGATCACGCCGGCGGCCAAGCCGCCCAGTTCATGCGGCAACAGATACAGAAAATCCTGCCACGAGATTTGCCGTTCGATGAAATATACGCATGCCGCCAGCCAACCGGCGCTGAGGATCGCGGCCGCGCCGCTCAACAGCCGGTATTTGACGTAAAACGGCGGGGTGTATTCCTCGAATTCGAGGCCGCGGCCGATGGCCGCGGCGCCGCCGTCCGCCTCGATGCCGGAAAAGGCTTCCTCGGCCGCCTGGCGCTGTCGGGCGAGCGCCGCCGCGTCCGCGGTTTCGTCATGCAACGGTTCCCGTTGCGGCTGATCGGATGGACGCTCGGCCATGCCCACCTTCCTCCCTGAAACAAACGGCTCGAATGCCTGGAAATTCCGGCGCCGAGGCGCCCGGAACACTGGGGGCAATCATATAACACCTATATCTGGACGGCAAACGCAGTTTATCCACAAGATATAGGCGAAAAGACCGGGTTTCTGCTCTTTACGCGGTTGTGGATAGACGGGAAAACCGGCTCAAAACAAATGTTGGCCGCCGGTCACCCAAAGTTCGGACCCGGTCACGTAGCTCGAGTCCTCCGAACACAGGTAATAGATCGAGCGGGCGACGTCCTCGGGCGTGCCCATGCGTTCGAGCGGAATGCGCGGAATCAGCACCTCGTATTCGGGCTGAACCATTTCCGTCTCGATCTCGCCGGGCGCCACCGCATTGACCCGGACATCGAGGGCGGCGAACTCGTTCGCCAATTCACGCGTCAACGCCGAGAGCGCCGCCTTCGAGATCGAATACGCCGAACCGGCGAACGGATGAATCAAATGACCCGCGATCGAGGTGACGTTCACGATGGCGCCCTTGCCGCGATGCAGCGCGGCGGCGAATCCGCGCGCCAACTCGAGCGGCGCGAACAAATTCAAATCGAACACGTGTTGCCACGCTTCGAGATCGCCGTTCAGGCATCCCAAGCGCTCCTTGATCGGCGATTTCGGCGACATGCCGGCATTGTTGACGAGCGCATGCAGCGGCCCCTCGCCGATGGCGGCGTTGGCTTCCTTGATGAAATGCGCGAGGCTTTGCGGATCGGCCAAGTCCGTCGGAATGTGGCAGGTCCAGTTCGGATCGCGCTTGCATTCCGGAGGGGTATCCTCGCGCGAACACGTGATGATACGCCAGCCCCGGTCGAGAAAGCACTGCGCCGTGGCATGGCCGATGCCCCGGCTCGCCCCCGTGACGACGACCGTTCGCCGCTCCTGCTGCTTATCCGCTTGCGTCATGGCGGAAAAGTAGCAATCTGTAAGCATCAAGGACATCTCTTTTCGGATATTTTCTTTTTCATCATGTGCTCCCGTTTCGAACGCCGGTCGAATGCGAAAAAAACGGCGGAACGCTTCGACCTCGAAGACCTGC
>JAVJPD010000415.1:0-2329 GCA_040216475.1 Rhodospirillales bacterium | reverse complement strand
CTGCTCCGCCTCGAGGAGAACATCCGTGGGCAGCTCGCCCGGCTCCGATGAGCCCGAACCGCCTACCTTTTCCTTCAGCCGATTTTGCAATCTGAAGTACCAGACTTCCGTCGGCTTACTGGGTTTCACGACTTTATCCGCCGAATAAACGATGGTGACGTCCTTATCCGCGGTTACTCTTCGCTCTCCTTGAGTGGACGGTGATCTTTTTCTTCGGCGGTCGGGGCCGAAATACGATTGCGTTGTTATATATTGCCGGGGCCGGTCGATAATCTGAAGCAGGTAACGCGACATGGAGGCGACGGAAAAGGGTTTCGCCATGAATTCCGTCACGCCCAAATCACGCGCCGCCTTGACGTATTCATGATCGGCGGCGCCCGACAGCATAATGAACGGCATGAAACGATTCGGCGATTCCTTGGCCGTTCGCAGCCAACGCAAAAGCAAAAGGCCGTTCAGCGGCGACATGACGAGATCCGACAGCACAATATCGATCTCGCCGGTAGCGCGAATCTTTTTGAAATTCTGGAAATATTCGATTGCTTCGGCACCGTGTGATGCCGTCTCGACGCGGCCGAATTTCAGCTGCCGCAACAGGCTCTCGAGGATTTGCCGGATATAAGCATTATCCTCGACGAGAAAAATATTTAATCGTTCAAAACTATAAACAGCCAAGGCAAAATGAACTCCCCTCCCATGCCCAAAACGTATATTGTCCTGAGAGCATGAGGTAACTCAAGTCCCGGTCTCGAATCATCGATACTATACCCAGTAGCGGCATAAAAGAGGAAAATATGGCAAATATTGGAGGCGTAGCCGCTGAGCAGCTACGGTCTTTTGTTGAGAGAATCGAACATCTTGAAGAAGAAAAGGAAGCTCTCAGCGCGGATATCAAAGAAGTCTACGCCGAGGCGAAAATCGCCGGCTACGATGTCAAAGCGCTGCGGCAAATCGTTCGTCTTAAGAAGATGGACCAAGCCGACCGCCGAGAGCAGGAAGAAATGCTGGAGCTCTATAAACGGGCTCTCGACCTATAGCCGATCTTGCTGACGCACGATCCAAGGTGCCGCATGGACCACTCAGAATATTTCTAGTCCGCTTCGGCGTCTTTCCAACCAATCGACAGAATGGTTGCGTTCAGGGAGAAGTCGTCATCGTAAGCGACGATTTTTCCCTGTTCGTACCCGAGGTCCAAGGGATCATCCTGTTCCAGGAAACTGAGGCCGGAATCGTCATCCTGGCCCAGCGGCTTCGGCGGATGACGGCGCTCGAAATCGTACAACCCATCGGTTTGCATAATCTGGTACCCTTTCCCAATGCCAAGTCCCAATACCCGGCGGCGGATGCCGCCTTGCACCCTGCCAATCAGTTTCCATGCCAAACCGGCAATCGGGCCGGCTTCGGAAACGGTTTTCCTAACTCGTTGATTTTGTTTTTCTTTTTGGAGGGTATGTCGATTGATAACGAGGATTCCCGACTCCTGGCCGCTCAAGGAGGACGATCGGTTGACTAGCGGAAGCGCCAAGGGCATTTTTTGCCTAGTCATTAATCGGCCGATCCGGTTCGTTTCCTTATCACTTTCATTTTTTCATTCATGAATCCGCCATCCTCTCCAGTATCGCCAGAAGACGCCGCCCAGGAAGCGATATCCCTTCACCAAAACGGCCGACTCGATGAAGCCGCCGCGCTTTATGAGCGGATTCTTCGGCAATCGCCCAAGAACGCCGAGATCCTCTATTTCAGCGGCGCGCTCGCGGCGCAACAAGGCCATCACGAATTGGCACTGGATCGGCTCGCCGAGGCTGCCGCATTGGCGCCGCACGTCGCCGACATTCACTACAATCTCGGCGTCGTCCTAAAGGAGATGGGGCGTTTTCATGACGCCGCCGATACTTATCGGCAAGCGATAAAAATCAATCCGCAATTTCCCGATGCCTATAACAACTTGGGATTCGTCCTTCAATGCATGAACCGCCTCAACGACGCGGCCGATGCCTATCGCACGGCCCTGGACCTAAACCCGACGTATGCGGAAGTCCGCATCAATCTTGCCCTTCTTCTCAAGCAATGCGGAGATTACGAAGGCGCGGCCGCCGAGTTTAAACGCGCCATCGAACAGGCGCCCGGCAATCGTGAACTCGAGCATGATCTTCGCGACACCTATCGCCGGATGGTCCCGTCGTGGCATTTTCCCATGCTGAACGACCGTATCCGGAACGAGACTTATCAAAAAGCCATTTTCAACACGGTAAAATCGGACGACATCGTTCTCGATATCGGTTGCGGATCGGGACTGTTGGCAATGATGGCCGCCAAGGCCGGCGCGAAA
>JAVJPD010000414.1:0-10392 GCA_040216475.1 Rhodospirillales bacterium | reverse complement strand
TTCTAGCAAAAAGACCTTCAAGGAAATCCTTAAGAAGCTCGGCATGAGCGCGCATGAACTGTTACGGGATAAAGACGCCAAGGCCATGGACCTCGATGCCGATGCCTTGAGCGAGGACGAGCTGATCGACGTCATGCTCGAAAATCCCCGCTTGATTCAACGTCCCATTCTTTTGGCGAACGGCAAGGCGGCACTGGGCCGTCCGCCGGAGAACGTCCTCGATATTCTCTAGCCGCTTTTGTGAACAGAGCCTGTTGAACGAAGACGTCCGCACTCTGCCCCACGTGCTTTCGCATCTGGACGACCTGAAAGGCCGTCTCGCCGGAAGACGGCTCGCCGTATTCCTCGATTTCGACGGCACCCTGGCGCTGATCGCCGATAAGCCCGATCAGGTCGTGTTGTCGGCCGGCATGCGCGACAGCCTGATCGCCCTGGCCGGACGGTATCCGCTCGCAATCATCAGCGGGCGCGACAGCGCCGACGTGCAGGGCTATATCGGAATCGATTCCATCGTTTACGCCGGCGGCCATGGCTACGATATCGCTTGGCCTGAAGGGCGGAAGACCGTTCACGATGCCTGCCGAACGGCGCAGCCGAACTTGCGCGCAGCGCGCAGCCGGCTCGAGGAAAAGCTGTCGGACATCGCGGGCATCCTGTTCGAAGGCAAGAAATGCTCGTTCGCGGTCCATTACCGGCTCGCACCGCGCAATGCCGAAGCCGACGTGAAGGCCGCTGTTACGAGTATTGTTCGCGATGATCCGGCGCTCAGGATGCTTCCCGGCAAGAAGGTTCTCGAGATCCTGCCGGCGGCGGACTGGAACAAGGGCAAGGCCCTGATGTGGCTGCTCCACGAGATGAAGCTCGATACCGCCGAGACCGTACCGCTTTACATCGGCGACGACGTCACCGACGAATACGCCTTCGAGGCGATCACCGGAACCGGGATCGGCATCCTGGTGTGCGACGAGGAACACGCCCGCGCGGGGCGCGAAACCGCGGCAATCTTTACCGTTGCCGCACCCGCCGAAGTCGGCGCGGTACTCGATTTCCTGAAGGCGGCGTGAGCCGGCTCTACGTTATTGATGTCGATCGGATTCACATGATTTATCGGAATCAAACAGTGTTCTCGATAAATCATGATCCGATCTAAGGAAGCGGTTTGTTTCCGAGCAGGAACACGCTCGGCTTCCAATAAGAGACCATGTTCATGTTTTGACGCAGCGCGGCGTTCGTTAATGCCGTTTGTGGCGCCGTGACCGCCATGGGGGCCGAGGGGGGGTGCATCGTCGCCGCGCGGGTTTGCATCGGCGCAGCACGCGCGGGCGCCGGTCCTAAAACGATCGGCTCGGGAAACACCAGCGCCGTAAAGACCGGGCCCGGCAGGGAGCGGTGCAGGCCGTCGAGCACGACTTTCGCGCGCCGGTCCTGCCGCTGCGCCGCCAAGGCAATCCACCGGTAGGCACTGACGAGATCCTTCGGCACGCCGTCGCCGAGATAATACATCAGCCCCAGGTTGAATTGGGCGTCGACGTTCCCGAAACCGGCGGCACGGTGATACCAATACAGCGCCTTTAACGTCGATTTTTCGACGCCGTCGCCGGCGTGATAGCGCTGCGCCAAGGCGACTTGCGCCGCCGGAACGCCGCTTTTCGCTTGATATTCGAACCGCGCGATCTCGTCCCGTTCCGGCGCCGGGTTGAACGGCAGCGGTTTTTGCGGTTCATCCGCGGCCTTGTCCGAAGGCACGGCCTGCGGCTCCGTGACGGCCGGGGCTTTCCCCTCGCGGATGTCGTCTTCCGGTCCCGGAACCAGAGCCGCCAGTTCCTCGCCGGATTTTCTTTCGCGCAAACTGTCGGCGGGCGCGACCTGCACGGGAGTTTTTCCGTCCGCATCGGCGGTTGTCACCGGTGTTTTCGCCGGTTCCTTCGCCGGTGTTTTCGCCGGTGTTTTCGCCGGTTTCTTCGCCGATATTACGGTCGGCGCTTCAGGAGACGCTTTCGACGCCGGGATATCGGGCACCGCCGGGATCGCGGCAAGACGCCGTGCCGGCTCGCTTTTTTCGGCAAAAACCGGGACGGAAGGTCCCGCCCGGGTTGCCGTTTCGGGAGCGGGCTTGCCCTTCGGCACCTCGGGTACCGGCAGTGACGCCATTTTCGACGGCACCGGTTTCCGTTTCCCGGGGACGGTCGGCACGGACTCGAGAAGCACCACGACCCGGTTCGGCGGTATGGCCTGCGACACCACGCTCGCCGACCAGCCGAGCTGCGCGGCAAAGTGGCGGCCCCATTCGAAGACGGCGGCGTTGGAGCGCAATAGCAGGGAATAGACGAAAACGCAGCCGGCGAGCGCCAGAAACGAAAACGCCGTCGTGACCCCGGCGGCCGAAACACCGGCCCGGTTATGCGCTAAATATCGGGACATTGGCCCAGTTACCCACGAAATATGGTGTGATTATACACGATCGGGCCGTTAAAACCTAGGCCGCATTAAATCCCCGCCTTGGCAAGTCCGGGGCGACAGCCCGGCAAACCGTGTTATATAGGTCCGGTACCGGCTGCGGCCGCGAAACCTTTTAAATTCGAACCACTCTCTTCACATGCGCCTTTTATTCTCGACCCGCGACAACGGCCCCGGCCGGTCGCAAAATATCGTTCGCGGCATGGCCTTCATGGTGTTCTCGACGTTCACCCTGGTGGTGATGAACGCCATGGCCCGGCACATGTCGAACGATTTCCACCCCTTCGAGGTCGCCTTCTTCCGCTGCTTTTTTGGTTTTTTGTTCTTCGTGCCGCTGTTCTTCCGCCATGGGATCGAGCCCCTGCGCACCAAGAATTTCGGCTTGCAATGTCTGCGCGGCGTTTTTAACGCCGCGTGCATGCTGATGTATTTTATGGGCCTGTCGTTGATTCCGATCGCGAAGGTCATGGCGCTCTCGTTCACGTCGCCCTTGTTCGCGACCGTGATCGCGCTGATCGTCCTGCATGAAGTCATCCGGGCGCGCCGCATCACCGCGCTGATCATCGGTTTCGTCGGCGCCGTGATCATCCTGCGCCCCGGCCTGATCGAACCCGACGTCGGCTCGCTATTGGTGCTCGGCGCGTCCGCCGCCTGGGCCGTCTGCCTGATCATTATCAAGATCATGTCGCGCACCGATTCGAGCATCACCATCACGCTTTATTCCACCATCATGATCATGCCGTTCACGCTGATCGCGGCGCTGCCCTATTGGAAAACACCGAACTTCGAGCAACTTCTCTGGCTCGCCGGCATGGGCATCGCCGGCAGCATCGGCCAGACCGCGCTGGCGCAATCCTTCCGCGAAACCGACATGACCGCCGTCCTCCCGCTCGACTTCATGCGCATGGTGTGGGCCGCCATCATCGGCTTCATCATCTTCGTCGAAATCCCCGACATGTGGACCTGGATCGGCGGCATCGTAATCTTCTCGGCCAGCACCTACATCGCGTTCCGGGAACGCACCACCGGCACCGCGCCGCCGCCGGACCAAGCTCCGCGCACGCCCTCCCAATAGGAATACGCACTAATATGAGTCTGGCGAATCTTCTCGGCACTAAGCCCAACACGATGCGCGGCATGGGCTTCATGCTGCTCTCCGCCTGCTGCGTTTCCGTCATGGGCGGCATGGTTCGCCACGTTTCCGTCGACGTGCACGTGTTCGTGATCGCCTTCTTCCGGACCCTGTTCGGCTTACTCGTGTTCGCGCCGGTGTTCGTGCGCAACGGATTCGCGCCGCTGCACACCAAGCAGCTCGGCATGCACGTCCTGCGCGGCGGCCTGAATTCGACGGCGCTGCTGTTGATGTTCTTCGCCTTCAGCGTCACGCCGCTCGCCAAGGTCATGGCGCTTCGCTTCACGGGCCCCCTGTTCGCGACCATTCTCGCCCTTATCGTCCTGCACGAAGTCATCCGCGCACGGCGCATTACGGCCCTGGTCATCGGGTTTGCCGGCGCTCTGGTCATTCTGCGCCCCGGCATCGAGGCCTTCGATTCGGGCGCGGTCGCGGTGCTCGGCGCGGCCTTCGTGTGGGCAGCGGTCACCATCGTCGTCAAGATGCTGACCCGCACCGATTCGAACGTCACCATCACGATCTACGCCGCCGTTTTCACCATCCCGATCTCCCTCGCCGCCGCCATTCCGTTCTGGCAGACCCCGACGCTTGAACAATTTATGTGGCTGTTCGCGCTCGGCGCCATCGGCAGCATCAGCCATTGGTCGCGCGCGCAGGCGGCCCGGGACGCTGACGTGACCGCGATCATGCCGATGGATTTCACGGTGCTGATCTGGGCCGCCCTGGTCGGCTATTTCGCCTTCGGCCAGGTTCCCGACGTGTGGGTCTGGGTCGGCGCCTTCATGATCTTCGCCTCGATCTGTTACATCACGTATCGCGAACGCGCGACGAAATCGCGGAAAAACACGACACCGCCGCCGCCGGCGGGTTCCGCATCATAAAAAACCGAACTTTTTGTGTGCGCCCTCCGCACCCCGTGATAGGACAGAACGGGGCGGCATTTTCTATCCTCTTAATAACTAAGGACCGGTCTTGAAGCTGTTTGCGTTACTGGCAAAAGGTGATTCCGGGGCGCGCCGCGGCGTGCTGTTCATGTTCCTGGCGGTGTTGGCGAGCACCTCCATCATGGCCGTGATTCGCTACGTTTCCGCCGACCTGCATCCGTTCGTGATGGCGTTCTTTCGCTCCCTCTTCGGACTGATGGTTTTTATTCCGCTGTTCATTCGACTCGGCTGGACGCCAATCAAGACCAAACGCCCCGGCCTGCACATCAGCCGCGGCATGCTGCAGGTCGTGATCATGCTCGGCACGTTCATGGCGCTCAGCCTCGCGCCGCTCGCCAAGGTCACGGCGCTCCGGTTCTCCGGCCCGCTGTTCGCGACCCTGCTGGCCCTGATCATCCTGCACGAGGTCATCCGCGCGCGCCGCATCTCCGCGATGATCGTCGGGTTTTCCGGCGCCATGATCATCCTGCGCCCGGGCTTCGTCGAGATCGACCTCGGCGCCCTCCTAGCACTCGGCGCGGCGGCGGCCTGGGCGATGAACATGATCATGATCAAATCCCTTTCCGGCACCGAATCGAGCGCGACCGTGACGATATACGCCGTGCTCGTCACGACGCCGGTCACGTTCCTGGCCGCCCTGCCTTTTTGGCAGACCCCGAACCTGCAGGAGTTCTTGTGGCTCATCCTCATCGGCGTACTCGGCAGCCTGAGCCATTGGTCGCGCGCGCAGGCGTTCAAGTACGCCGACATCACGGTGCTGCTGCCGATCGACTTTACCGCCCTGATCTGGGCCGCGCTGTTCGGCTACATGATTTTCGGCGAAATCGCCGACGTGTGGACCTGGGTCGGCGGCGTCGTGATCTTCTCGGCGACCACGTATATCACCTATCGCGAACGCCGGGTCCGCACCGAACGGAAACGAACCGGAAGCGTGGAAGATATTTAGAACCGGTAGCCGTAACGGATGCCGACGTTCTCCAACCCTTCGTTGCTCGAACACAGCTTCGCATTCGAGATATGATCCATGAAGGCCATCAGGCTGTGGGTCTTGTTGATACGGTAGCCGAAGGTGATCGATTCGCGAAACAGGACGCGGCAGCCGAGTTCCTTCTTGTCGAGCGACAACGTCGACGTCTTGCCGTTGTGGATCGCACCGCCGAGGGAGAACCCGGCAAAGAAATCCTGCCAGAAATCCCATTCCCAGGTGAGTCCGAGATAGGCCTGGCTGGTGTCGCCGTAGGCATTGTAGGTCGCGCCGATGTGCGGTCGCGGCGACCAGATGATGTCGAGAAAGCTCGGCGAGGAAAACAGGATTTCGAAATTGGCGTCGTAGCCGTCTTCCTTATTCGAACTGAACGGCCCCTGATCATGCGCCAACGCACCGATACGGATTTCCGAAATGAACGGTTTCGACGCCGCCGGCATCGGCTCGGACGCCGGCATGGCTGCACCCGGCGTTTGCCCTCCTCGTCTCCCTTGCCCCGCCGCGGGTTCGCGCAAGGTCCCCGGCATCATCATCGGCCCGGAGCCGGAACGGGGTTGCGCGGCAGACGGCTCGTTCGGACGCAGGACCGGCACGGCCGGATCGGACATCGACGGCGATGGTGCCGCCGGCGGTGCCTGCAGGAACGGATGGGTTTCGCCGAGCATCTGGCGCATGTCGTAAATCGGCGCGGCGAACACCGTGGAGGCGGCGAAGCACGCGATGCCGAGAACGGCCGCGCCGAAACGCTTCCGATATGTGCTCATCGATCTCTCCCCTTCTTGCGTAGCGCCTGACGATGACGGTCTATGGCTGCTGAATGACCGTATTCCGGCCCTTGTTGCCACTTCTTTCTCCGGTTGCGCCGAACCTGTCAAGCCCGGACTCCGCCCGGCCATGCCGCGACGCCCGGATTCCCGGGGCTTTCGGCTCTCGGCATCTGTTGACCGCCCGGGCGGCACACGGCAACATGGAACAAAATCGACGGGCCCTGAAAGGCTCTCCGGTTGCTCTGAAGAACGAGGCGCTTTTTTGGAATCCAACGAACGCAGTTACCGCGACGGCGAGACCATTTTCGCCGAAGGAGATCCCAGCACCTCGGCATACATCATCGTCAAGGGCCAGGTCGAGCTCACGAAGAAAGGCAGACACGGTCCGGTGCTGCTTTCGGTTCTGAAAACCGGCGAGATGTTCGGCGAGATGGGCATCTTGGATCGGGGCAACCGCAGCACGACCGCGTGCGCCAAGGGCGCGGTGACGCTCCAGGTCATCGCCCGGGAAAATTTCCTGAAAGCGCTGCAGACACGCCCCGAGCTCGTGCGGGCGGTCATGGAAAGCCTCGTTCAACGGCTGCGCGAAGCCAACGAACGTCTCGTACGCAACACGCCGGCCGGCAAGGTCGCGGTGCCCTCGCGCATACCGAATGCGCCGAAAAAACCGGGGTTGTTCGACAAGTTCGTCAACATGGGAATGGAAGGAAAGCCCGACCGCCTCGACATCCGAATCGCGCCGCTCGCCGGCGCCGCCGGTCCGCACATCACGCAACGGCTCGTCGAGGCGTTCGAGGGCATGGAAAACGTCCGCGCGCGGCTGCACGGCGATCCGATCCTCTACGAGCGCACCAACCCGGAAGAGAACACGTTCGCGCAAGCCGCCGAACGCGCCGTCGCGTTGCTCGAACAAACCAAGGCGGACCTGTTGATCTGGGGCGAAGCGCCGGCCACCGGCACGACGATGGTTCTCCGCTTCTACCCCGCCGTCATGGCGGAGTTGGACCGCTACGGCTATTTCGGCCTGCAAACCGAATTGCATCTGCCGGTCGACTTCAACCAACCCGTTGCCGAATTGTTGCGCACGATCAGCCTGGCGGCGACATCGCCGCGCACCACCGGCAAGGCCCTGGCGCTGCGCGACGCCTTTCCGGCGGCGGCCGAAAAAGCGATGGGAAAACTCCAGGAACTGCCCGCCGGGATGACCTCGCGCGAACGTGCCTCCGTTCATTTGTGCTTCGGCAACGCCATCGCCTATCTGGCCGGGCAACGGAATAACCCCGAGATGCACCAGCAGGCGGCGGCGCTGTATCAATCGGCGATCGCGACCCTGAACCCGCAGGAGACCCCTTACGACTGGGCGATTGCGCAACTGAACATCGCGGCATGCCTGTTGGCCATCGCCGAACGGACCGAGGACTTTGCGACCCTCGAATCCGCCATGGATGCCTGCGAGGCCGCCCTCACGGTCCTCGATAAATCGACGCACGGCCGGTTGTGGGCACTGGCGCAAAATCGCCTCGGGCTCTCGCTCTATAAGATGGACTTGCAGACCGGCGACACGGAGATGCTGAAGAAGGCCCTGAACGCCTATCAAGCCGCGTTGCAGGTCTTCACCCGCACCGAAACGCCGCGCCTATGGGCGGACGTCATGAACAACTTCGCCCAGGCCGCCCTCATCCTCGGCGAGCAGATGCACAGTTCCGAGGTGCTGATGAAGGCGATCAACGCCTGCCACGCCACCCTCGATATCCGTACGCAGAAGGACAACCCGCTCCTCTGGGCCTCGACCCAGAACAACCTGGGCTCCGCGCTGTTCATGCTCGGCAAGATGACCCGCGATCCCGGCGCGCTCGAAGGCGCGCTGGACGCGTTTTCCCAGGCGCTCGAAATCTACGAGGACCGCGGCGCCAGCCGCATGGCCGCGGTCGCGGCGAAGAATCTTTCCCACGTGCAGCGCCTGATCGACAAACGCGGCGGCCTCGGCATTCCACGGATGAAATGGGAAGACGGCCAAGCGGATGAATAACGCGGCGCGGCCGGGTTCATGAATCAGCGCGTCGGCTGGCCGGCGGTGAAAACCTTGCAATTCGAATAGCCGTCGTTGAAGAAGTGATAAGTAAGTCCGGGCACGCCGACGTTGGTCGGATCGTGCAGGTTCCATCCTTTTTTCGCGATTCCGGTGATGCCCTTGCCGACCCCGCCGATGTAACCGATGTGCAGGCTCATGTGGCGCATCTGGTTGAACAGGCGGCGCTGGCACAACGACGAGAGATCCTTGTTGACGTCGCCGACCCGCCAATAGGGGCTTTTCGAGGTCGCGTACTGCACGGCATGCGCGGACGGTACGCTCACGAACGCGAGCGCCGCCGAAACAAGGCCGGTAACAACGGAAATGATCAGACCGCTTCGCTTGGGCATCGTTCTCGATCCCGACATGAACTTCGCACGGCCCGTTCTGGGCCATTGACGCTTCGGGGCGCACCCTGAAGGCCCTTATTGTAGCAAAGCCGCCGCGCCGGCGCCACCGCCCGGCCGAAACGGCCCGAAATCCGGGTCTAAACCGGCCTCCAAGGCTCTTTTCCCGGCTTTAAAAGATGACAGCCCGGTCCGGGATCGCCTATGACTTTTCCCGAGGCACGTCCCGGGGCCACGTCCCGGCAATTCTCTCGTGCAAGACCTTTGCGCCCGACACCTTATCAATAAGCGAACGAACCCATGGACCTTTCCGCGCTTTTCGATCCCAAAACGGTCGCCGTGGTCGGCGCCAGCGACGATTCGACCCGCATGGGCGGCGGCATGCTGTTGCGCTTCATGCTCGATCACGGCTTCAAGGGCACGGTCATCCCGGTCAACCCGAAGCGCGATACCGTGCAGGGCCTGAAGACCTATCCGTCGCTCGAAGCGGTGCCCGGGCCGATCGATCTCGCCGTGTTCGCGATTCCCGCCGCGCTGATCATCAAGTCCCTCGAAGCGATTCCCGTGGGCCACGTGAAGATGGGCAACATCCTCACCTCGGGCTTCGCTGAGATGGGCGAGGAAGGCGGGCAGGTGCAGAAACGCCTGGTCGAGGTCGCACGCGAGAAAGGCATCCGCCTGATCGGCCCGAACTCGCTCGGCGTGGTGAACATCAACAACGGCCTGATCGCCAACATGGCCCAGTTCTTCGACAAGGAACACTTGGACTCGGGGCCGATTGCCTTGATCTCGCAAAGCGGCGCGTTCGGCTCCTCGCTGATCGCCGACGCCGATCTGCACGGCGTTCACTTCAGCACCTTCGTCAGCTCCGGCAACGAGGCCGACCTCGAATTTTCCGATTTCGCCCAGGCCGCGCTCGACGATCCCCATATCGACGTCATTTGCGGCTACCTCGAAACCATCCGCAACGGCGCCGGCTTCATCGGCCTGGCGCAACGCGCCATCGAGAAGAAAAAGCCGGTGGTCGTGCTCAAGGTCGGCTCGTCGGATGTCGGCGCGGCCGCCGCGCGCTCGCATACCGGCGCCCTGGTCGGCTCGGACGCGGTGGCCGACAGCGTGTTCGAAACCTTCAACGTGATCCGCGCCCAAGACAGCCTGGAGCTTCTCGAGATCATCAAGGTGTTCAGCCGCACGCCGCCGAGCCGCGGCACCCGTCTCGGCATTCTCTCGCACTCTGGCGGCGCCGGTGTGATGGCCGCCGACGCCGCGATCGCGCAGGGTATTACCGTGCCGCCGCTGCCCGATACCTTACGCGAAAAGTTGACCGGCATGCTGCCCGCCTATGCCGTGCCCGGCAATCCCCTCGACATGACCGGCGGCGTGTCGCTGCAAGGCGAATTGATGGCCGACTGCGTGCGCGCCATGCTCGACTCGGACGCGTTCGACGCGGCGCTTCTCTGCGTCAACCTGATTTGGCGCGCCGGCGATACCCTGGTCGAAAAGCTGACCGAGATCGCAGCGGAAGTGAATAAACCGTTCGCGGTATCGTGGGTCGCGCCGAAGGCGGACACCTACGAGAAGCTGAAAGCGGCGCCGTTTCCGGTCCTGAACGATCCTGCCCGCGCGGCTCATGCCTTGGCCATTAAGATGACGTTCGACGACCGCTGTCGCACGGCGCCGAAGGCGGCG